>CALKTZ010000592.1 GCA_937997355.1 uncultured Planctomycetales bacterium
GGCTTCTAAATTTTTCAAAAACGGCACGATCCGCGAGAGAGCCCCGACCGATTCACTATTGGAAGAAGGGGACCGGCGACACTCGGAAGAGCTCGAACTCGTCAGTCGCATGGACTCGGGCATGTTCTGTCGCCTACGGAAGCACCGCCCCGCAATTGATCAACGGCACGCAAGACAATCGGACCTTCGCTTTCCATTATCCTCGACAAACCCCGACTCGACACCTTGCCCGAACGCAGGGAGGGGCCCCGCCGTGAAGATCCTGGCCGCCGCGATTCAAATGCCCTGCGACCTTCTCGAAGCATCCATCAACATCGGCCGGGCCGACGAATTACTTCGGCGGGCGAAGGATGCCGGCGTCGAGCTTGCAGTCCTCCCCGAGCTTTTCAACACCGGCTACAGCCTTCGGCCCGATTTCGGCCCGACCAGCGAGACGGCGGAAGGCCCCACGCTCTCGCATCTGAAGCGGCGGAGCAAACAATGGGGCATCTCTATCGCCGCCGGCTTCGTGGAGCGCGAGGGGCGGCATCTCTATGACTCCCTCGCCTTCTGCATGCCCGACGGCAGCCTGTCGATCTACCGGAAACAGAACCTGGTCTTCTGGGAACGATTCCGGTTCAACCGGGGCCATGCGCCGCTTGTGGTGAGTACACCGTTCGGACGGATCGGATTCGCGATTTGTGCCGACATGATCTACCGCAAGGTTTGGGCTGATTATCGAGGTCGGATCGACATCGCGGTCGTCTCGGCGGCATGGCCCGACTTCGCCAACAGGAACACAGGAAAAGGCCACTGGCTCCTCGGCCATGTCGGTCCCCTCTCGGCCGCAATCCCGCAAAAAGTCGCCGGGGACCTCGGAATTCCGGTGATCTTCGCCAATCAATGCGGGGAAACCCGCACGTTCATCCCGATGCTCGGCGGTCGGATCGACGACCGATTCGCCGGCAAGAGCAGTATTTGCGATGGCCGCCACGGTCCACCGCTCGCGGCCGGTTCCGAGCCCGAACTCCTGATCGCCCCCATCACCATTCATCCGCCCAAACGAGGACGACACTCATGGCATACTACGTCCCCCTCGGCCCTCGCGGTGCCATCCTCCGAGTTGGCACATTCCTGATCGACATCCTCGGCAGCGTCGCCTATCTGCGGGCCTGCCGACGTCGTGACCTGCGCGCGCCCGAGCCGATCCTCACGATCTCCTTGCCCGACTGACGATAATTCTCAATGGATGCGATCTCGTGCACTTCCGACGGGAGCGGCTTGTCTGGTCTCGCGGGTTCGAAATCCTTTAGACTGGACGGGGTTGCGTCTTCGATGATGTCGGCGATCTGCCTGCATCAGCATTGGGACCGAGCAGGCGAAACACCTGCACCACGAGAAGCAGATTTTGCTGAACTGGTTCTTTCGTGGCTCACGAGGGTGTCGGCCACCCTGGCTTGGAATTAACCAGCAAGCGAGGATTGAGCATGTGCGGGATCGCGGGCGCCTTGGACCTGACCGGCAAGCGTGAGTTTTCCACCCAACGGCTCCTGGCCATGACCGCCGCGATCACCCATCGCGGCCCCGACGACGAGCATATCCACATCGAGCCCGGCGTCGCCCTGGGCGCGCGCAGGCTCTCCATCATCGACCTTGCCGGGGGCCGCCAGCCAATCTCCAACGAAGACGGGACGGTCTGGGTCGTTCAGAACGGCGAGTTGTTCGAATACCCCGAGCTTCAGCAGGAGCTCACCGCGCGCGGCCATCACCTGGCCACCCGTTGCGACACCGAACTTTGGGCCCATCTCTACGAAGATCATCGCGAGGGGATGTTCTCCAAGGCCAAGGGGCAATTCGCGGTCGGCGTTTGGGATCGGAACACTCAGACCCTGATTCTCGGGCGAGACCGGGTGGGTATCGCCCCGCTCTACTACGCGCAGGCCGACGGCTGGCTCCTGTTCGGCTCGGAGATCAAGGCGATTTTGGCCTCGGGCCTCATCGCGGCGAGCCCCGATCTCCAGGGGATCGACCACCTGTTCTCCTTCTTCTGCGCCGGGACCACGCGCACGTTCTTCAATGGGATCAAATCGATCCCCCCCGGCCATTATCTCAAGATTCACGACGGCCGGGTTGAGCTCAAGAAATACTGGGACCTCGACTTCCCCGATGCCGGGGATGAGCGGCGGCTCGACGACCCGACTCCGCTCGTCGACGAGTTCGAATCGCTCCTGAAGCAATCGATCGAGCGACGGCTGCGGAGCGATGTGCCGGTCGTCACTTACATCAGCGGCGGCCTGGATTCGACGGTCGTGCTCGGCCTGTGCAGCCAGTTGCGGAAAGAGCCGATCCGTTCCTTCACGATCGACCTCGGCGGCGCGGGGCCGGATGAGCGATCCAGCGCCGAGGAGGCGGCGGCAACCCTCGGTTCCCCGCTCTCCACGGTCAAGGTGGATCGGTCGCGCATCGCCAATACCTTCCCGGAACTGGTAACCGCCGCCGAAGGACCGGTCCTCGACACCTCGTGCGCCGCCCTGCTCAAATTGGCCCAGGAAGTTCACGCTCAGGGGTTCAAGGTCGCCCTCACGGGCGAGGGGGCAGACGAAGCCCTGGCCGGCTACGCCTGGTACAAGACCCAGAAGGCGCGACTTGGGCTCGTCAAGAAGATCGGCAGCTCAATCCCCGGCAAGGCCCGGAGTTTGGCCTTCCGGTCGATCGCGGGCCGCAAGGCGCAACTCCTCCCCGAGTTTGCCATCGCCGGAACCCGCCCCGCCCAGCAGGACATGTACGAGTTCATCGCCCAATCCCGCCCGGTCCTCTATAGCGATGACCTCTGGGGCAAACTTTCGAATCACGACCCGTTCGGCGACCTGGATATCACCAACGACCGGATCACCCGCTGGGCTCCGCTCAATCAGTCGCTCTATGTCGGCTACAAGGTGATGCTCGCCGGCCTATTGATGATTTCGAAGGGGGACCGGATCGCGCTCCATTCCTCGGTCGAGACGCGTTATCCGTTCCTCGATGAGGACGTCATCCAGTTCTGCTCGCAGATCTCCCCCGAGTACAAGCTGCACGGCCGGACCGAAAAATGGCTCCTCCGCCAAGTTGCGGCCCGCATCCTTCCTCCCAAGATCGCCGGCCGTCCCAAGACCATGTTCCGCGCCAGCCTGGCGAAAACATTCCTCGGCCCGGACCGCCCGGCGTGGGTCGATCAGCTTCTCAGCCCGGAATCGTTGAACGCCACCGGCCTGTTCAATCCCAAGGCGGTCGCCCAGCAACGCTTCTGGCAGACCACCATCCCCCGGATCACGCCGGCCCGATTCGTCTTCGACGTGGCCCTCACCTGCGTGGTCTCGACCCAGCTCTGGCACCACATTTATTGCGGAGGCGGCCTCTGCGACCTCCCCACCTGGCAACCCCCTCGCTGGGAGAAGATGCCCCACATCCGCAACGCCATCGCCAGCGGCGTCTGACCGGCAAACTCGGCCTTGGATTGGTCTTAAGACCCTGACAACCGAGGCCGGCTGTCGCGAAATCTGCTAGACTCCGGCAATTGGCCAATCCCTCCCGGAGTCAAACCATGAGCCGTGCTCTCCTCGTCATCGACGTGCAGAACGAATACTTCACGGGCGCCCTGCCGATCACGCATCCGGTCGGGCACCTCGAGAAGATCCTCGAAGTCATGGATTCGGCCGCGACCCGCAAGGTCCCGACCGTGGTGATCCAACACCACTCGATCGAGATGCCGATCTTCCGCAAGGGGACCGCGGAGTGGGAGCTTCATCCTGAGGTGGCCTCCCGACCGAGAGACCTTCTCGTCGAGAAGACCCTGCCGGGAAGCTTCACCAACACCGATCTGGAAGACTGGCTCCGCAAGCGCGGGATTTCCACGGTCTCGATCGCGGGCTACATGACGCACATGTGCTGCGATACCACCGCCCGTCAGGCGGTCCATCGCGGCCTCAAGGCGGAGTTCCTGAGCGACGCCACGGGGACCCTGGCGCTCACGAACTCCGCCGGACAAGTAACGGCCGAGGAGCTCCATCGGTCCATCCTCTGCGCCCAGCAACAACTCCTGAGCGAAGTGCTGCCAGCCTCCGAGTGGATCGCCCGGATCTAAGCGTTCGATCAAATTGTGCTGAGGGGGCACTCTGAATCAAACAAGGGTGCCCGCCACTTCCTTGAGGCCGCTGCGGAAAAGAAGCCATCGAGACGATCGTCGTGGCACGCCGAATCAGCCGAACCTTCAAAGCTTAGCGGATTTGCCCACGTCGACGGAGCATATAGAACGTCCTCCCGACGATTGACACTCCCACTTGAACGATCGAGGCGGGCTCGGGCAACGGCTGGGTGCCGGGGTCGATATCGGTCAATTCGAGATTCAATGCGACAGGCACGGCGAAATCGACTTCCGACGGACCATAATTCGTGTCGGTGAGGGTCTCCAGAAGAATTGAGACATTGCTGAATCCCTGGTCCAGGAGGGACTTCAAGGCGTCCGTCACATCGACACTGTGAAGGTAAGGGTTGATGCTGTAGTCACCAACCGGAACACTGAAACTCTTGGTCGCGGAAGGAGGCAGTAAGAAATCGCTTCCGTCCGGGTCCAGCGTGCTCCCGTTCGTCCCGATTAGCTTGATCGACACGTCCGAGAAGGCAGAAACCTCGGTGCTTCCATTGCGGTCGGCGTAGGAAATCTGGAAATTCAACGAAGCGTCGACAATGTCCGACGCCTTCGCTCCCTGCAACTCGTATAACAACAGACTTGAGAGATCGGTACCGGTTCCCGTCCGGCCATCCACATTGTTGTAGAGAATGCCATTCGTATTGGGCGTGTGCAATTGAAAAAGAACACCCGGAGGGCCGTCATCTTCACTGCCGTAGATCGTTAGCCGAGAGAGCCCGTCACTCGGATCGACCTGTCCCGCCCGGGCACCTGCCGAAAAATAGACAATCACCAGAAATAGCCACAATAAACCGTTTTTGAACTTCATGGCGTCTTTCATTCCTGATTGCAAGCACGACTGAAGAGAACACGCGTACGGTATAACTCTTTTTTGTTGAAAGCAACCGGAATGTTGGACAATTGTCGCGTTCTTCGACGAAGCGAGTGGAGTGAGGAAGGCGAATGTTGATTTATGTCTTCACACCCTCTTAACCTGGCTTTAGACGTCTCTAAAATGACGTCAAAGCCTCCAGCAAAATTGGGTACACGTCGATTGAATTAAGCTCGACCAGGGAAGGTTGTGGGCCGTCGCCGATGAGAATCGGCCGGTCCCGCGGGGCGAGTGCTGGGACACCATGGCTTCCGCGCACGAGGGTCGTGTCGAGCGGGATCACGTCGAACAGGGTTCGGAACCCGAGCTTCTTCTGGATCAGGCGGCGGATCGCCCGTCCCTTGGGCCAGAGCAATTCCGGGTTGAAGAACAGTTCGCACGGGTCGTAGCCCGGCTTGCGGTGAATATCGACCGTCCGCGCGAAGTCGGGTGCGAGTTCGTCGTCGAGCCAGTAGGGATAGGAGAACCAGGCATCCGGATTGGAGAGGGCCACGAGTTCGCCGGACCGTGGATGATTCAGGCCGATCTGGCCGCGTCCCTCTCCCGCCAGGACGCGGGCCACCCCGGCCTCCTGTTCGAGGACTTCCTTCACGCGAGGAACATCCTCGGGCCGATCGACGTAGACGTGGGCAAGCTGGTGATCGCAAACGGCGAAGGCGCGGCTCCCGAAGGTGTCGAGCATCTCGCCGAAGGGACCTGGGCGCACACCCAGGAGTCCGGCCCTGCGAAGTACGCGATTGAGCGGGATGGCGCGATTCACATCGCAGTGGCCATATTCGCTGACGACCCAAACGCGCGCGCCGAGAGATCGGGCGGCATCAAGCAACGGCTCGCAGGCATCATCCAACTCGCGGACGAGACGGGGCATGTCACAGCCGGAAGGGCCACGCCTTTGGGGTTCGTAGTCGAGATGCGGCAGGTAGACCAACGAAAGATCCGGACGCTTGGACCGCAAAACCTCGGCCGCGCAACGGGCGATCCAGGCCGTGCAGGGGAGGCCGGCACCGGGACCCCAGAAGGTGTGAAAGGGGAATTTGCCCAGGTCGATTTCCAGTTGTTCGGTGAGACCGTCGGGAGAACCGGTGATCCCGAAGGCCTTGTTGCCGTCGGCGCCGTAGTAGGGCTTGGGGGTGACGCTGTAATCGACGGCCGCCCCCTGATTGAACCACCAGAAGAGCTTGGCCGTCGTGAAGGTCTCACCTCGTTCCTCGGCCATGCGTCGGGCCGTGGCGTAGATCGGCTCGGCCTGCAACAAGGTATTCGACTGTTGCCAGAACCGGACTTCCCGCGTATCACGGAAGAGCCAGCCATTGCCGACGATCCCGTGTCCGTCCGGTGCCTTCCCGGTCAGGAAGCTCGCCTGGGCGGTGCAGGTGACGGCCGGCAACACCTCGCGGAGCGGCCGGGACCAGCCCTGTTCCGCGAGCGTTTGCAGCCGAGGGGCGTGGGCCAGCAATCGAGGAGTCAAGCCGACCGCATTGATGAGGACGAGTGGCTGTCGTTCCATGAAAAATCGCTAAATCCTTGATCGGGTGCATCACGCTTGCCTTGACGCATAATCCTTCAATTATTGGTCATCTCGCGGCGGGTCATCGCAAGCTTGACTCGCCCCCCGAAACGCTTGCCGATGGATCAATCCTTGCCCGCCTATGCGTACGTCCCCGGCGGCCCGTGGCCCCACCCCGCGCGCGAGGCCGAACGTTTGGGGATTCCCAGGCCGATCGCCCCGCCGATCGAGGAGGACGATTGGTCCGATTCGCCGCTTTACCTTCATGGCATCGCGCTCTTCAATGGCGGCTATTATTGGGAATCTCACGAGGCATGGGAATACCTCTGGCATGCGCATCATCGCCAGGGGCCGACGGCCGACGTGCTGAAAGCCCTGATCAAGCTCGGCGCGGCCGGGGTGAAGGTGCGCGACCGGCAGCCCCACGGCGTGCGAATCCATGCGCGACGCGCCTCGGATCTCTTCCAGGCCGTCGCCCGCGAGCACGGCCCTAATCGACTCGGGCTCGACCTCTTCGAGCTGGCCCGGCATGCGGCCCGGATCGCCGCGAATCCCCCCGAAGATCCCAGGCCCATCGAGGCGGCAGTCTCGGTCGTCTTCGACTTCCGGCTCGAACCGGCGTGAGACAATAATGCCCCCGCCGACGGCGTTTTGACGGGCCATCGACGAGGGCTGTGCTTGAGAAATCAGCAACATTCTGAGTGACTCAGGCGGTCATGTAGGTCAACCGCCGGCGCCAGTACGCCCCGATGGGGAACGACATGATCGCCGCGAGGATGATGCTCATGGCTCCCTGATATCCCGCCTCGACGAATCCGTAGCTGTGCAGGCCGACCCCCAGCACGAAGTTCACCCCGTACCAGGCCATGACGACCGACAGGAAGCAGACGACCGAGGCGATCACGAGGCCGAACGTGTTGACCCAGCCGGCGAACCGGCCGTGGAGCGGGACCAGATAGACGAGCAGCGTGATCAAGGCCCAAACTTCCTTGGGATCCCACCCCCAGAACCGGCCCCAGGAGTAATCGGCCCACACGCCGCCGAGGATCGTCCCCGCGGCGATCAGGAGGACGCCGACCTGCATCGACCGATAGATGAAGGTCGAGAGGGGTTTGATCTTGGCGGCCGTCTCCTGCATCATCTGGCTGCGGGTGTCGAGCTTCGGCTTGCTCGCGGCCTCGATGGCGCGGATCTCGTCGACGGTCGGCTTGACCACCGGCCGGGCGGGCTGATCGTGGGACGGGCCGAAGTCGGCCGTCTGCGGCGGCCCGAATGGAGATTCGGCGGCATCTTCGAGGCCGGAGCCCTTCAACCGCCAGCGATAGAAGACGCGGCTCACCGACTCGCCGATCAAGGCCCAAATAACACCCAGCGAGACCATGCCGCCCAGGCCGGCCATGATCGCGAACGTGTAGAACAAGGTATTCCCGGTCAGCCAGCTTTCGCCGAATGCCCCATACGACGCTGCCAGGCCGACCGTCCCCACGCTCAGGAGGGGCAGGGCGGGGACCAGCGGCAAGGCCAGTTCGGTGAAGCTCGGGGAGCGGCGGTAGGTGGCCGTCAGGTAGTAGAGGACCGCGATCAGGCCGAGCCCCCAGGCGAGGCCGAACGCGGCATAGCTGGAAACTTCGGTGAGGACGTGGATCGTGAGCCAGAAGTTGCTCCGGAGCACCGGCACGAGGCTCTTGATGCTCGGGTCCAGGAGCGGGACGTTGGCCGCCGCGATCGTCCCCAAAAGCGCCACGCCGGAACCGGCGAGCGCCGCGTAGGTGCGGTGGAAGATCAACTCGAAGACGAAGGAAAGGACGGCCGTCACCAGCGCGACCCAGATCACCGTCTCATACATGTTGGTCACGGGGGCCCAGCCGGAGATCAAGATCCGGAGATAGAAGCCGTAAACCTCCAGCCCGATCCCGTAGAGGAGGGCACCCATCCCCAGGAGATACGTCAACGAACCGACTTTCCCCATCAGCGTGTTCTTGGCGACTCCCACGAATCCCAGGCTGATCGCGAGCAGGAAGAGGGCCGAGCCATACGCATAGGGAGCCTTCCAGAACGGGCTGAACTCGTTGAACCGGGTTTCCCGCTCCATCATGGCGAGCGTGGGGTACTTTTCCGGATTCAATGCGGTCCCGAGCGCCCGGGAGCTATCGAGCAGGGCCTGAGTGATTGACGGATTGACCTGCCCCGGATAGGAATCCTCGGCCTGCTCGAATTCGCGGAACGCGGTCAAGAAAGCTTTCGTTTCCTTCTCGGGGAAGCCGGCGGCGGTCAGCTCCTCGGGCTTGGCTTCGAGCAGGACGACGAGGGGGACCCAGGTGGAGCTTTCGCGGAGCCAGGTGGTGTACTTCTCGTCGAAGGCCTTATCCTTACCCGGGTCGCGGCGATCCTCACGCGGGGTGTCGTTCCAGTAGGTGTCGAGCGCCTTGAGGGCATCGAGTTGCATCTTGGCGAGCTTGCTCATGTCCTGGACTTCGCGAACCTTGTCGATGGCCTTGGTGGTGTATTCCAGGAAGGTGGCGTTCGTGGGCCGGGGCATGATCAGCAGCGGCTCGACCCGGCTCAGCGAGCGATCCCGGAAAGCCTGATAGTGGAACAGGCGCGTTCCGGTCTCGATGCCTCGCTTTTCCTCCTCCGTCGGGCGTTCGGTCGATTGCGGATTCGCGTCGAACGAACGCTTGCGCTGCGTGGCATCGCTGAACCAGGCATTGAAGGGGAGGGTTTGCCCTCGCGAATGAATCCTGGATTCGGCGATCTCGGTCGGGGTCAGCCATTTGCGATCCTCGCCGAGCGACAGGGCGAGTTCGGCGATGGTCTTGCGATCGGCGGCGGCGAGCTTGGGGAGATTCAATAGCTCGCTCAAAGTCGAGGCCGTCGGTTGGGGATCGTCCACGATCCTGGCGATGGCCGTCTTGGCATCCTGGGAGGTTTCCGGCTTCTCGGCGATCACCTTCAGTTTGGCGTGGATGGATTCGGCCAGGATCAGCCGGCGGAGCGGGAGATAGTCGGCAAGGATGAAGGGCTGATCATCCCAGAACTCGGGGCGCGCCGACCAGTTGAGGAAGGTGCCGATCGGCCCCCAGGTCTCGAACAGCTCGTTGAAGACTTCGGGCTTGTTCGGCGCGGTGAACACCTTGTCGACCTCGGCCGGGGTCAGCGAGTCGAGGGTTCGGACCTTGCCGTCGAGCCGGATCGCCGGCTTGTGGAGCTTGACGGCCGATTCCCTGCCGAAGATTTGCTTGATCTCCTCGCGGGCCAGGGTGTCGAGCGGCTTGACCCGCCCTTCATGCATCACCGCCATCTTGCCGATGGTCTCGTAGGCCGGGCCCTTGCCCAGCACCACGGGGCCCTCACTCTTGGGGGCTTCCTCACCCGCGGGCGCCGACACACCCGGGGCCGCGACGAGCAATCCGATCGCGACGAGCCGTCGGAGGAAAACTCCCGATCGTCTCCCATTCATGATCAATCTCCTTGGAGTGGCGACCGACGAATGATGTCGGATCGAGTCGAGATTCTCTGTCATTCGATCGTTGATTCGATTGTTCGTTCTTGGCGGGTCGTCGCATCAGAGCGGTTCGTCAACGGGGGCCGGGGGCGGAGGCTGCTGGACGGGCGTGGCCGGCAACGATTCACCCACCTTCTTTGCGTGTTTGTTCGCCTTGGCCAGCGCCTTTTCGCGCTCTCGCTTGCCGCCATCGGTGAAGAGCCCGGCTCGCATGTAAAATTGCACGAACGTCCCCAGCACCACCAGCAGCGAGCCCAGGTATTTGATCGACCGGCCGGGGTCGATCCCCACCTGGAAGACCGACTGGAATTGCCCCGTGCGCTGGCCGGTGCGCGGATCCTGCATGGCGATGTAACGCATCTGGTAGAACGTGAAGCCGCGATGGTCCATCGGCTCGTTCATCGAGATCGTGTAGGGCTTGTCCTTGATCCCTTCCGAGGAGTCGGTCAGGCGAACCTTGCTGACGAACTTGGTCGCGGATTCGGTCCCCGGCTCGAAGCCCACCTCGAAGTCGTCGAGCTTCAGATCAAAGCCCAGGGGTTTGCGGTCGACGTCGTAGGCGATCTCGTAGGCGGTGTCGCCGAAGATCTCGACCTGCGGGGGCGGGGGATCGAGGCTCCCGGAACGCCGGATCCAGAATTCCCTGGTAGTGTCGCCGACGGTCATCTCGACCAAACTGGCCGGAATTCCGTCCCCCATCTGCCCCTTGGGCAGGATCACCGGCTCGCAAATCTCCTTGCTGATCGCCGAGGGGAGGAATTCGTCGACCTGGAAGCTGATCGTCATCGGCATCCCGGCCTGGCCGCCGAACGCCGGGATCATCGATCCCTTGGAAATCGGCCCCGAGCCTCGAAGCTCGGAGGTCTTCCCTTTCCCTCGGCCGAAGACCCGGTGATAGAGCTTGCCGTCGGCACCGGCCAGGATCTCGATCTGGCCGAACTTGCCGTTGATGGCCGGGTCGAGGACCGGGGGCACGAAGTAGTTGATCGAGGCCAGCGGCGTTCGCGGCCCGCTCTCCCCATCCTTGGCCGAGGGGAGGACGTTCGGGACCATCGGCAGCGAGGCCATCGCGTAATGGTCGATCGGCTCGCCGTCCCCTTTCTTGATCTTGAACAGGGCCACGTGCATCCCAGACTGGCCGGCGGCACGGGCCAGCACCGGCTAGCCCCGGGTCGGGAAATCGGTCGTGTTGGGCAGGGTGACG
>CALKTZ010000593.1 GCA_937997355.1 uncultured Planctomycetales bacterium
TGAGCTGCGGCAACTAAGCCAAAACTCTCGGTCGTCAAACCTCCGCAATCCGGCCCGGGTGCGGAGGTTCTTCCGATCCCTTGAAGCGTCCCTTGATCGTGACGATCAAGGGACGCTTCTTTTTTCCAGCAGCGGAAGTCAGCTCGCGACACCCGGGCTGGTCACGAACGCGATCGCGTCCGGCATCGATTCCAGAGTTCGGACCATCGCGCGTTCCGATAATCCGGCCGCCCCGGCCGAGGAACGCATTCCGTCAGAATCGACTCGGCCGCCTTGAGATTCTTCCGCTTCAATTCGTATTCCGCCAATTTCAGGCGTGCCTGGAAGAGCGCAAGCTCGGTGTCGTTCAGATTGCATTCGAGTTCCGCCACCTTCTGCGCAAGCTCACGAGCCTGGCCATTGCATTCGGCTTCATGATCGGGTTCATTGACCTCCAGATCCTCCGGCGAAGATCCCCGATCGCCAAGGTCCAGGAAATGCGCAAGCGCGTCGGCGAGTTTTCGCGCACTCGTGTAGCGATCCTCCGGGCGCTTTTGCAGGCACCGCAGGCAAATTTCATCAAGCCCGACCGGCACGGACGAGCACAGCCAGGATGGTGGTTCCGGAACCATCTCGACAACTTGCTGGAGGATCTCCGCCCTGGACGAACCCAGGAATGGCGGACGCCCCGTCAGCAGTTCGTAAAGGATCGCTCCGAGGGCATGGATGTCGGACGCCGGGCCGATCTCGGAACGCTTCCCGGTCGCTTGTTCGGGCGGCATGTAACCCGGCGTTCCGAGCGCGGACCCTGGCGCGTCTTGACGCGACTCATCGTCGAGAAGCGTGATCAGCCCGAAGTCGGCGATCTTGGGAACTCCTCGCGAGGAGAGCAGGATGTTCGACGGTTTGAGATCGCAGTGGACGACCCCCTGATCGTGCATGTATTGAACCGTTTCCGCCAGGGTCCGGACCAGGCGAGCGGCGGCGATGGGAGACCAGACGCCATTCTTGAGCGCGGCCTTGAGGTCCCCACCATCCACATATTCGAAGACGGCGAACACCCAGCCGTCGCTCATCCCGACCTGATAAACCTGGATGATGTGGGGATGTGTGAGCCGGGCCAGCGCCTTGGGTCCCTTGCCGAGCCGGATCGCGGTATCGACGGCGGTTCCACCGTGCCCCAGCCAGAGGAGCTTGATCGCAACGGTGCGATTCAAGCCGACCTGACGGGCCTGATAGACCGTCCCCATCCCCCCTCGTCCGAGCTCATGGAGGATTTCGATCCCACGGATCGAGGGCAGAATCGGTTCGCCTTCCACATCATCCCGCGTCGAGCCCCGGAGCCCAGGACGTGGCGTCGAGCCGACGTGTTGACGGACAGCCTCCCGGAGTCGTCCGAGGAACGTTTGCCTGGGTTCAAATCCATTCGGCTCGGCGGCCGTGCCCACGGGCATTGGCGTGAAGATCGGCCAGGAGGTTTCCCCGACAGCCACGACGACCCGTTGCTGGCACTTGCCGCAGATCCCGAGATGAAATTCGAGCCGGTCTCGATGTTCCTCTTCAAGGCGATCTCCCAGGAGATCGGCAAGCTCCTCGGCGGTGGGGCAACGGTCGGCGCCGCCGACGTTTCCCATCATGGGGTTTCCTCCCCATCGAGGCGTTGGATTTCTTCCTGCACCATCTTCTGCACCCGGCTTCGCGCGACGAACACCGTGCCGATCTTGATCTGGAGCAGTTTGGCAACCTCTTCCCCGGAAAGGCTCTCCTCGATCGAGAGTCGAAACACCTCCCAGGTGCGCGGATTGACGCGCATCCTCACGCGCTGCTTGGCCTCTTCGAGCAGTTCCGCTTCACTCTCTAGCTCGAGCCTCCGGAGAAAATCATCCTGCGCCTCTCGCGAACACAACTGCTCGATCTCGGATTCGGTCAAACCCCGAGACCAGCGGCGTCGATCTTCCACGAAACGGCACCAGCTTCGGTAGGAGATCGTTTTCAACCAACCTCGAAAGCTTTTCGAGGGATCGTAGACGAACTCGCGCATCTGGTTGGCCAACGCGAGCAAAACGTTCTGGGTGACATCTTCCGCGTCGGCCCCTTGCAATCCACGCAGCCGACACCACTGGAAGATCAGCCGCCCATAGCGGTTCACGAATTCATCCCAGGCCGATTCGTTGGTCGGGCTCTGACGCAGTTGCATCAGCAGGGTCGTGTTGGTGCTCGGGTCGAGATTCTCGTCCATCCAGACAGATTTCCTGATGGTCAGCGGGTAAGGGGCGAACGGGGAATGATGAAAATAAACCACACGATGTAAGGTGCGGGCGGGTCGCTCTCAATAACAGTCTGGAAGCCGAGCGACCGTTTGTCCAGCGGGCATATCAAAAGGGAATTCTCCCTTCAACACGTGCTGGATCTCAGCAGCGGCTTCCTGGATCGCGAGCGCTTACGCCGAGTCTCGGATTCGGCACGGTTGCCTGTCGCCCGAGGCCGACGACTCCGGCAAACATCCGATGCACCTGGAGCATGATCGATGCAAAACTCCCGTCTTGTTCAGGCTCAACGTCGTTTTCTTTCTCGATTGGCCACGTCTCTCCATCCCAATCGCATCCGAACCTCGAAATACAACAAACGGCCGAGTTTCGACCGACTCGAAGGACGCCAGCTCCTGGCGTCGGGTGGAACGACAGTCTCCGCCCTCACCGCCCAGGTCGCCTCGACCGCGACAACCAACGCGACCGTGACATTCACCAAGGTGAGCGACTGGTCGACCGGCTTCACGGCGAACCTTGTGATCAAGAACAACAACGCGACCGCCATCAACGGCTGGAAGCTCGAATTCGATTTTGCTTCCAACATCGATTCAATCTGGAATGCCAGGATTGTGAGCCATGTCGGGAGCCACTACGTCCTTCAGGACATGGGCTACAACGCAACGATCGCACCGGGCGCGACAACCTCCTTCGGGTTCAACGGCTCCCCCGGGAACCTGACAACGCAGCCCGCGAATTATCTGCTCAACGGCGCGTCGATCGGCCAAACAACCGTCACGCCGACCATCAGCATCGGCGATGTCTCGGTGACGGAAGGGAATGGTCAAATCGCCGCGACGAGCGGTTTCCTGCACACGATCGGCAATCAGATCGTCGATTCGAACAATCAGCCGGTCCGCATCGCCGGGGTCAATTGGTTCGGCCTGGAGACGACCAACTTCGCGCCTCACGGCCTCTGGGCGCGAAGCTATCAATCGATGATGGATCAGATGAAGCAACTCGGCTTCAACACGATCCGCCTCCCCTTCTCCGACCAGCTCTTCGACTCCGGCAGCACGCCGAACGGAATCGACTTCTCCAAGAACCCCGATCTTCAAGGGCTCAGCGGCCTGGGGATCATGGACAAGATCGTCAACTATGCCGGGCAGATCGGCCTGAGGATCATGCTCGATCATCATCGGTCGAATGCCGGCAATAGCGCCCAGGAATCGGGTCTCTGGTATACGAGCGCCTATCCGGAAAGCCGGTGGATCTCCGACTGGACCATGCTGGCAACCCGTTATGCCGGAAATCCCACCGTGATCGGCGCCGATCTGGCCAACGAGCCCCATGGGCCGGCGACCTGGGGGAGCGGTGATCCCAGCACCGACTGGCGACTCGCGGCGCAGAAGGCCGGCAATGCGATTCTCGCGGTCAATCCCAACTGGCTGATCATCGTCGAAGGGATCGAGAACGCGAAATCCGGCTCCTATTGGTGGGGGGGCAACCTCTCCAATGCCGGCGATTATCCCGTCCAATTGAATGTGCCGGGACGCCTCGTCTATTCGGCGCATGACTATCCGGCGTCGGTCTACAACCAGAGATGGTTCAGCGATCCCAACTACCCCAGGAACCTTCCCGCCGTGTGGGACGCCAACTGGGGATATTTGTTCCGAACAGGAACCGCCCCCGTGCTGCTCGGAGAGTTCGGGAGCAACCTCGCCACAACTTCCGACACCCAATGGGCCAACGCGATGGTCTCCTATCTGAAAGGAGACCTCGACGGCAATGGGACCAACGACCTCGCCGCGGGCCAGTTCGGGCCGAGCTGGACCTGGTGGTCCTGGAATCCCAACTCGGGAGACACCGGCGGCATCCTCCAGAATGACTGGACCACGGTGAACCAGAACAAGGTGGCGCTGCTTTCTCCGATCGAATATGCTCTCGCACCGGTCGGCTCCACCGGCCCCAGGACGGCCGTCTTCACGGTCACCCTCTCGCAGGCCGGTTCGTTGCCGATCACGGTCGCCTATTCCACGATCAACGGCACGGCGACAGCCGGGAGCGATTTCACGGCGGTGAGCGGCACGCTCACCTTCGCTCCAGGTGTCACCACGCAAACGATCTCCGTCCCAATCATCGGCGACACGGTCATCGAACCCAACGAATCATTCCGAGTGGTCCTCAGCACGCCGACCAACGCCACCTTCGCCGATGGTGACGCCACGGGAACCATCGTGAACGACGACTCCGTTTCGGTGCCGGCCATCACGATCAATGACGCGTCGGTCGCAGAGGGAAATAGCGGGACGAAAACATTGGCCTTCACGGTGGCCCTGTCTTCCGCGGCCACCACGGCGGTCACAGTCGCCTATTCGACGAGCGGAGGAACGGCGACGGCGGGCAGCGACTACACATCAACCGGCGGCACGCTCACCTTCGCGCCGGGGGAGACCCAGAAGACGATCTCGGTGGCCATCCTGGGAGACGCCACCTACGAGCCGGATGAAACGTTCTTGATCAACCTGACGAATCCCGCCGGCGCGACGATCGCCGATGGCCAGGCGACCGGTACCATCCTCAACGACGACGCAGCGCCTCCCCCCCTGCCCAGCTTGAGTATCGGCAACGTCACCGTCGGCGAGGGAAACAGCGGCTCCCGACCGGCTGTCTTCACGGTCAGTCTCTCGGCCCCATCCACCTTGCCTGTCACGGTCAGTTACACGACGGTCGCCGGAACGGCCGGCGCGGGCACCGATTTCACGGCGGTGAGCGGCACGCTCACCTTCGCGCCGGGTGTCACCACGCAAACGATCTCGGTTCCGATCCTCGGGGATACCCTGGTGGAAGGGAATGAATCGTTCACGGTTCGGCTGTCAAACCCGACCAATGCGGTGCTCGGAACCGCCCAGGGGACCGGGACCATCACGGATGACGACACGGCGACGACCCCCAAAACACCGGTTGTTTACACTGTCAGCGACGACTGGGGAGCCGGCTTTGTGGCGGGGATCACGATCACGAACAAGACGAGCACGGCAATCAACGGCTGGACCCTGGAGTTCGAACTCGCCGCCAACATCACCTCGATCTGGAACGCCAAGATCGTCAGCCATGTCGGGAACCGTTACGTGATCCAGGCACTTTCGTACAACACGACGATTGCACCGGGATCGACGATCTCATTCGGATTCCAGGGAACGCCCGTCGGCGGCCCGGTGCCGCGGACCATCTCGAACGTGCTGCTGAACGGCAAGTCCGTATAACAACCTTCATCCGAGGTGCCGGAGTCGTCGCCTTGCGCATTCGGCGGACGGCACCTTGGTTGAGGAAATAACTCCTGCGTGGATTTGTTCCTCAACGCTCGCCATCATTCTGATAGCGGGCAACGATGACCGTGACATTGTCCTTGCCGCCATACTTGAGGGCTCGATCAATCAAGGTCTGGCAGGCGTCGGCAGGACTTCGGGCCTGCCCGAGAAGGCCGGCAATCTCGGCGTCGCTCACCATGTTGTTCAGGCCGTCGGTACAAAGGAGCAGAAGGTCTCCGTCGACAAGCTTGAGATGCTCCACATCGGGGACGACCTTTGAGTCGGATCCTCCGATGCAATTGGTCAAAACGTGTCGAAATTTGCGTACGAGTGGCGAATTGGGACTTGCCTCCCCGGTGTCCATCAACTCCTGACCGAGGGTGTGATCACGCGTCAGTTGGCTCAGCTCACCGTTGCGGAAGAGGTACGCGCGCGAATCGCCGACATGAACGATGAAGAGGCTCGGTCCGGTTGTGTAGCAGAGGGTCAGGGTCGTGGCCATCCCGGCGAGTCGAGGGTTTTCACGGACCTCCGCCTGAACCGACTCCTCCAGGAGCTGGCAGAAGACCTCCGCCTTATCACGAATCTCCTCGACCTCGCGTTCATTGAGCCGCACGGCCCATTTGATCTCATCCCCGCCTAGCTCCCAGCCGGTGCGCATGGCGATGAGGCTGGCAAGCTCGCCGAATTTCTGGCCGCCGAGCCCGTCGGCGACTGCCATCACATAGGCATTGTCTTCGGTCGATTCCAGGATTTCCTCGGGGACGCTCGTCGCCAGGATCTCGCGACTCCTCGTCCGACGCACCGCCAGGTAATGATCTTCATTATTCGGCCGGACGAGGCCCGGATGCGTCTTGCCCGCGACTTCGGCTCTCATCCGGATTCGTGGCTCGGCCTCGAAATATTTCGAGGCCGGGGATTCCCGAGGGATGAATTCCCCCGTATCCAGAGCGTCCGTTGCCCTCTCATCGATGCTGACGCGACTCATACAAGGATCTCTTCCCGCCGAAAACTCCTCGTCGACGGAACGTCGAGCGATGGGGGATGTGCTCGGCTACTTGGTGACGACGGGCGAATCGCAAGGTGACGCTTGCTTCCATTGGACCTGTAACTCATCCGCGATTCCAGTGAATTCGCGAACTGAAAAGTCCGGTGAGATCCGAATTGAAGGACTTCCTCAAATCGGACCCGAGTCGGTGGACTTTCCACCACAACTCGCTCCTCATTGGGGATTCCACCATACGAATCCCGTGCCTTAACGGATATTCTCACGAAATTCGTGACGCGGCCAGTATTTGTAGGTAACCCCACTCAATAAGAGGACACCGCCGACAAGCGTCGGCATCGCCGGCCATTCGTGATTGACGAAAATTACCCAGATCGGATTCAGGATGGGCTCGATCAGGGCGATCAGGCTCGCCTCGGCGGCGCCGATGTGCCTCAAGCCCCTGGCGAACAAAACGTAGGGGATCGCCATTTGTACAACTCCGAACGCGATCAAGATGAGAATCTGGGAACCCGTTGAAATCATAGGGGCGGCCCCGGCGTTCAGGACGATCGCACAGCCCAAGGTAATCGATCCTCCCAGGTTGAGGATCGTGCTGAGCCAGATCGGGTCCAGGTCGCGGAGTCCTCTCATCCCCGTGGCAACGATCGCGTACGCCAGGCCGCTCGCAAGCCCGAGTGCGATCCCTCGCCATTCGTGGGGGCGGCCGTCATATCCCCAAACGACGATGACGCAGATTCCGATCATGGCGATGATGATTGCGACCAGCGATCGTCGGTCGGGCGTCTCTTTCAGGAAGATCGCCCCGAGCGGGATGACCCAAAAAGTCGCGGTGTACTGGAGATAAATGGCATTGGCGGCCGTGGTCGATTTCACCGCTCCCAGGTAGAGCCCCGTCATGGCGCCGAAGCAAAGCCCGAGCCAGATCATCGAGGGGCGAAAGGTCCAGCTCCGGGGACGAACCCAGGGAATCAACGCAAGTCCAGCGAAGAGACCGCGATAAAATGCGATCGTCAGCGAGTCGAGCGGGAGAGACTTCGTCATCACGCCGCTCAGGCTCCAAAGGACTCCCGCCGCGAAGACATACCAACCGCCGCGTGCGATTGCACCGGAACGGTCAGCGTTCGGACCTTCGTACTCAATCGTCTGACCTTCCGCTTCATTCATGGATCGTCCAGGAAATACACCTTCGTGACCGAACTTCGCCCTCGGATCTGATCCTACTCGATTCACGGCGGAATCATGAGGGAATCCGTGTGTACTTGCGCCAGGAAATGCTCGTGTTCCGGACTGTCGGCGTCACGGTTGCGGTCCAGGCAGTCACCGGAGAAAATGGATTACGATCCCGGATCGACCGTTCACACGCCCACCCACCAAGGATGATCATGGCGGACCCCACAGCAAATTCAATGACTCCCAGCCTTGATCAGCCGGTGCCCCGCCTGCACCGTTGGTCGGTGGACACCATATGTATGCCAGTTGGGGGGTTGAACGCCCCCAATATGATCGAGGTCTGGGTCGTCGAGCTCGATCGCGATGATGACGGCGAGCCCATCGACCCGCCGATCGACGACCTTTTCGGCGAGATCCTCTCGGACGATGAACGTGTTCGCGCCAAGCGTTTGATGCGGCCGAAAGATCGGCTCCGTTTCGCGCGATGTCGAGCTGCGGTCCGGTCGATCCTCGGACAGATCGAGGGAGTTCCTCCGTCATCGCTCCGATTCGGTTCGGGTCCGCACGGCAAACCCCATCTGGAACCGCCTTCGGGAAACCGCACACCGACACCGGTCGATTTCAATGTTTCTCATTCCGGCGGCCTGGCGGTCGTGGCGGCAACGCGAGGCCGGGCGCTGGGCATCGACGTCGAACAGATTCGAAGGATTCGTGAGGCCGACCGAATTGTCGAAACGTTCTTCACGGAAGTCGAGCGAGCCCAGTACATGAGCATCGCCGATCATGGCCGAGACGCCGCCTTCATGCGTGGCTGGACTCGCAAGGAGGCGATCCTCAAGGGATTGGGAAAGGGCTTGGTGGGCGGACCCGCCAACTACGAAACGATGTTTGGAACCTCCGACCTCTCGTTCCGATTTCAACCCGCCAACCCTTATCCGATCGTATCCGGCTGGAGGCTCTGGGAAGCCGCTGTCGGGGATGGCTATGTCGCGACCTTGGCGGCGGCGGTTGATCGCGAACGCTGAGCTCGGCGTTCGCGATCAATCCAACTCAATTGCCGCTCGTGGGTTCCGCGCAGTAGACTAACACGAAGAACGCATTTCGAAGACAGTTCGATGTCGAGGTCGACACCGATGGAATTAGCGGTCGTCTGTATCGTTCTTCTGGCCTGCTACTTCCTGTTCAGATTTGGCTCGAGCTCGATCTCATGGCTCACGGGAGGACGCTTTCGCGCCTATCGGCTCCTCGCCGAACGCTACCATGGCCGCTATGAAAGCCGAGGACTGTACGACCCGCCCACCGTGAGCTTCTTTCGCCAGAATTCCCTCGTCCGGGTTGGCCTCGCCCCGGTCCCCCCCGGACAACGCGCGAATCCGCGGACTCGTGTCGTGGCCCGTTTCACCAGCGGTATTCCCTTTCGCCTGGAATTGGCTCCAAACGTCCGTCAAGCACCACGTCAGGCTCCAAAAGGGACCCGGCCCGTCAAACTCGGCATCTCGATCCTCGACCGCGATTTTTCGGTTCGGACCAACGACACGGAGATGGCGCGAGATTTCCTCAATCCTCATGTCGTGTCCGCCATCTGCGACCTCCAGGCCATGGTCGTCCCCGGGGGGATGCTGGTCTCGATCAATCCCGAGCGTCTTCTCGTCCAGGTCGATCGGAATCTCGGCCTCGGCGTCGAAACCCTCGACCGGGCGGTTGCCGACGCCCTCGTCCTGCACGACGGTTTACTCGTCGGAGTCTCGCGGTGGGTCTCCGCGGGAATCAACATCGTCTCCAACCAGGCCGAACCCGGCAACGACGAGGCGCCTCCGACTTGCAAGGTGTGCGGCGAGGCGATCGGCGAGGCGCCGGTCATCGTCTGCTCGGCGTGTCAAACGCCTCATCATCGAGATTGCTGGGAATTCGTGGGCGGTTGCTCCATTTACGGATGTAACTGCAAGATCGGCACACTCGAATGATCGGTGAGCCGGCCAGATGCCTCGATCGATGTTGCGGCGCGGCGGTGTACCGGCGAGGGTGTTCCGACTTTAGTCCGAAGTCGTTATCCTGATAGGAGGGTTGGAGGTGATTGATGCCTCGACCGAGCGTTAGGCGATCTGATCCGCCGTGCGAGAAACTGGACCCCAGGCGATTTTTACCTCAATATTTCTCGGCAATCCCCGAAAAGGATGCTGAGGAGGTATCCTGATCATGTCATACGGCGGAAGTGCCGATCCGAGCGGAACTCAAGTCACGTTCCTTGACCAAACGGGGGCGAAGTCG
>CALKTZ010000594.1 GCA_937997355.1 uncultured Planctomycetales bacterium
AGGCGTTCCGATCCGCCGGTCTTCCCCTTTCGGAACCGGTCCGGCTCGGCGACATGGAGCGAGCCACCGAAAAGCCCATCCCCATGTTCGTGATCATGTACTCGTCCAAATTCTTCCTCGATCGTCCCCTCTCCTTCGAGCACCCGGTCTATTTCCCGGGGAACGATCGGCACGGAATTTGGAGTTCTCCCAAGCTTGAAACGGTCGTCCCCCCGACATTCGCCCCCGGCTATCCGGGCCTCGACCGAGGGGTGCTTCCGCCCATTCCCCCGGGGAGTCAGAAAACATCCCTCAGCAGCGCGGCCAAGTAAGCGAGCAAGCCAATCACACAATGGAACGTCTGACCTATCCCCAAGATCGAGGCGATTGTCAGTCAATTGAATCCTGGTCAGATGCCCACAAGACGGATCGGGGATCAGGACAGGTCGAATTCTTCGATCAGATACCGGATATCCAAATTCCTCCCGAGTTCTTCTCTCGGGTCGGATTGAAGACGATCGAACCGCGACAAGTAGCCTGTGGTCGATCGGGTCGGTCTTGCGGATTTTGGGCGATCCCCTTTTTGACGCTGACAGCCCACATGGAGCTTCTTGCACTTCTTGCAGCGGAAGACCACCACGCGAAGTTCCGTGCGTTCGCCTCGCGTGGCCCTGTTCCAGATCTCCAGCCCGATCCGGACCGCCTCGGCAGTCTGCCGGTCGGGTTGCCCCACCTTCCGACAGCGCGCACCATCTCCGTGCCGATCGATTGAGCTCATTCCCATCGGTAACTCCGTTTCGGTTTCGATTATTGCGAATTTCGGGTCGTCGGCGATTGGCCGATTTGACCGGCGGATTCAAACGCTTGCGCACCCTTTGAGACCTGGCGGGGCGAACTTCGAGACGGAGAAGCTTCGCGCCATCCGACGGTTCCACTTCCGATCACCATCGACACAGTGAGGACGTCGATTCCCACGCTGAGTGACCGTTATGAAGCAACGAGTCAGCGCCGCGTTGTGGCGTCGCAACAGGAGGAGCATGCCTGACGGGCGACTGTGAAATTGGGCGAGCTGTACTTGAAAATCGTTCTTTGCCAGGCGGAATGATTGAAGTGCGACCGTGAGTCGACCGGAGATGGCAAGGTGCCATTCGCTATGGGTCACCCTC
>CALKTZ010000595.1 GCA_937997355.1 uncultured Planctomycetales bacterium
AAGCCGGCGCTGGAATGGCGATGTCGGCGATTCGCCGCGGACAACCCGAGCACAAGGCCGAAGCCCGCCGCGAAGAAGGGGGTCGCGAGCGGGATGCCGTAAACGATCGCGGTTACGCCCCCCATCGCGAGCAAGCCGAGACCCGCGAGTAGCCCTGCGATCACCGCGTTGCGTCGCCGGGAACCGGGCGGGAGGGGATTCGTTTCTGGATCGGTGTTTGGATTGGACATCATTTCGTTGAAAGAGGCGGTCTGAATCTTCGACTCTCCGGGAAGCATATTCCCGCGACACGACCTGTCCGAGACTAACGACCGCGATTCGCCTCCAGGATTTTTACCGTCAGGAAGAGGGCCAGGATGCAGACGGAAAGGTGGAGGGCGATGAATCGCAGGTCGAGCTGTCCCTGGCCGAAGCTTTGCATCTGGAACAACACGGAAACGAACCGGACGGCGTCTTCCCAGGGGGCCTGCTGCGAATGCGCATAGACCGCCAAAAGGAGAGTCAAGGCGATCAGCAAGAATAAGGTCACGAAGGTCCAGATCGCCGCCGTGATCTGGACCTTCGTCGTCGCGCTGAAGAGGAGTCCCAGGGCGACGAACATCATCCCGATGGAAACCAGACCGATCCCCGTCGAGATCAAGGGGCCGAGATCGAAATAGAATTTCGCCTGGTGATAAAGGAACGGCAAATAGATCGCGAACGGGATCAGCATCGAAAGATACATTACAAGACCGGCGAGCCACTTGGCCACGACGATTTCGACCTCGGTCACCGGGGTTGTCAGGAGCCCTTCGATGGTTCCCGTGCTTCGCTCCTCGGCGATCAACCGCATCGTAATCGCAGGGACGGCGACCATCAGGGCGACCCAGAACGGCGTGCTGGCGGAGATGTAGGCGGTCATCGGGTCGCTGAGACTCGAATAGCGAAATTGCGGGGTGCTCAGCTCGATGAGGAGTTGCCAGAAATTCAGGCAAGCGATCACCTGAAACGCCAGCAGCACGAAGTACGCGGTTGGGCTCAGGAA
>CALKTZ010000596.1 GCA_937997355.1 uncultured Planctomycetales bacterium
ATGGACGGCTCATCGCCGCGCCGACGCCCCGTCTCCCAGGCGTCGAGCAGGTCCTCGATCAGCTCTTCATCGGATTCGATCGAACGCTCCATACCCCTTAAGCACCTCCCGCCGGAGAATCCGGAAACCGCCCTCCCAATTTTTCGAAAAGTTCCAGGCGAGCCTTGCGCCATCGATTGCGGACGGTCCGGTCGCTCACGGCCAGCACCGATGCCGCCTCCTCCTGCGAGAGCCCCTGATAGAAGAGCAGGTCGACGACGTCGCGCAGCTCGACGGCGAGCCGGCCGACCGTCTCGTGGAACTCGGTCCAGCACGCCAGGTCGCTCGGACCCGCGGTCGCCTCGGGGACCCGGGCGGCCGAGCACAAGGGGCCTCCGACCGGCTCGGTCTCGGGGCGGCCCTGATACCGCTCCGCGAGCGACAGCAGGACGCGGCGGACCTGCATGGCCGCCAACCGCAGGAGATGCTTCGGGTCCGCGACCTCCACGGAATGGAGCGCCCCGTGAAGGCGGATCATCGCCATCTGAAACACATCGTCGGTCTGCTCCCAGGAACGCACGACGGGGTAATCGCGGAGCATGCGGCGAGCCAGGGCCCGGATCCTCCCCTCGGCGCGTGCCAGGATGTCGCCGATCGCCGACGAATCGCCCGCACACAGGCGATCAATGTCCGCCGCGATCCGGGATGTCGAGCCGGGATGAGGCTCCTCCATCGGTGCGTCTCCGAGATTGCGCGATGAATTGGTTCGTCGGTGGCGGCCCCCATCTTAGCGGTCGGCCGGACCGATTTTGAGATTTTTTCAACCTCCGTTTCCGGATTTCATCACTCGGACGGCTTATGCGAATAGAGGCGTGTGACCGCCAGAAACAAACGGTGCAATTAGTCTTAATGATTACGATTTTCCATAAATCAGCTTGTCGAGGGGTTTAGCGGCCGGATGGGTCCATTCGCGAAGATCACGACAAAGGCGTCGCCACCCCCTTCCGCGAGTATCGATCCCCGACAAGCAGACGAACAGCCTGGAAATGGCTCGTCGACCCTGTGCGAACGGAATCGCGGTGATCTTGATTGTGTCGGATTTCGGTTTCGGCGTTCCTTTACCACCTTGCGGGCATTTCGCCATTCGAATTCGTTGAACGATCTGGGAGTCACTCAATGATGATTCGGGTCTATTTTCGGTTCCTCTGCATCGCGCTTTTCACGGGGAGCCTCGCGCCGATCGTCCGGGCCGAGATCCTGCTGGATCTGCCATTTGACGGATCATTGATGGGGAATCAGGGGGAGTCGCCGGCCGATGCGTCCGGAGTCGCGTTCGTCGCCGGATTCAAGAACGGGGCCGCATCTTTTTCCAGCGACAGCCTGCTGACCTACGAAAGCAGCGGCAACATCAACGCGTTCGCAGGGACCCTGGAATTCCTGCTGCGCCCGAACTGGGACGGCAACGACGGAGTGACCCACGCATTCCTGGAATGGGGCGGGAGCGGGGGGATGATCTTCGCCAAGGATGGCGCCAATAACCTCCGCGGCATCTTCAATCGCTACGGGAGTAACGGAGATCCCGAGATCGGAGAGCCCTCCCCCATCAGCGTCGAGGATTGGAAGGCCGGTGATTGGCACTACCTCGCATTCACCTGGGACAACTCGGCCAAGGAACTCAAGATCTACGTCGACGGCGTCCTCCAATCCCTGGGGACATTCTCGATCGAACTCCCCGCGATCGACGCCGGCCTCTTTCGGATCGGCGGCCAAGGCAACCAGCCCGGAGGCCTGGACGCCGTCCTCGATGCCTT
>CALKTZ010000597.1 GCA_937997355.1 uncultured Planctomycetales bacterium
GAGCCGAATGACCGCGACCCGCTCCGATTCGCACTGACCGGGGAAGCCGGCCTCAACGACGGCACCGCGTTCCCGCTCGCGATGCTCGGCCTGGGCCTGCTCGGCGTCCATGAGCTTGGAGAAAAGGGGTGGAGGTGGGCCGCCGTGGATGTTCTCTGGGCCGTGCCCGCCGGCTTGATGATCGGCAGCGGGCTCGGCTGGGCGGTGTCCCGGCTGGTGATCTATCTCAGGCGGACGCATCGCGAGGCGGTCGGATTGGATGATTTCCTCGCCCTGGGGCTCATCTGCCTGTCCTACGGCACCGCCCTGCTGGCGCACGCCGCGGGCTTCCTGGCGGTCTTCGCCGCGGGCCTCGCTTTGAGGCGGGCCGAGCGGCAATCGAGGGGGGGCAGGCCGCCGGAGGATGTAAGGGACGCGGCCCTGGCGACACACCCGGAGAAGGCGCCGGCTTACATGGCGGAGGCCGTCCTGGGGTTCAATGAGCAGGTCGAGAGGCTGCTCGAGGTCGGCCTGGTCCTGTTGCTGGGCGGGATGTTGACCCGGGTGAGGCCGCCATGGGAGGCATTCTGGTTCGTCCCGTTGCTGGCCCTGGTGATCCGCCCCGTCGCGGTGATCGTCGGGCTCGTCGGGTCCGGGGTGTCGGCATTCCGGCGAGACCTGATCTGCTGGTTCGGCATCCGGGGGATCGGTTCGCTCTATTATTTGATGTACGCCGTTGACCATGGCCTGCCGGGCGACCTGGCCCGGCGGTTGACGGACCTGACGCTGTTGGTGGTGGCCGTCTCGGTAGTCATGCATGGCATCTCGGCGACCCCCCTGATGGCCCGTTACAGGCGATGGACCGAGGCCAGGCATAAGAGGCGGAGGCGCGAAGCCCTGGTGTCGTCCCTTCGGGCGGACTGACTTTGGCGGACTGCCCGGTCGGAAAGCTCGGCATGCCTGCCGCAAGGGAAGCAGGCCGCCGAGTAGACGGCCCCTCATGCTTCGGACGCGGTGAACCCCCCGGCGAGATACCGGCGGTCGGAGCGGATCGCCAAGTCCCTCCCCTTTTCCGCACGACCGAGCGTTTCGGCGAGGTCGTCCGGTGGCGCGATGAGCGAAACACTGCCGTGAACAATCCGCTCGTGAGCCGTTCCAGGTGTGTTGGTCGTGCCCAACCTGCTAAATTGGTGGCCTTCGGGCGTGCCCCATGTGCCAGGGTTTTTGAGGGGACACCGCCGCTGGGGTGCTCAACCTGACAGCATTTCGACCGGGAATCCCGGCCGCACCAAGACCACGAGTCACCAGATCATGACCTCCATGCTGACCGGACTGATTTTGCTCTGCGCGGCGGTCCACGCCGACGGTCGGCCGATTGAGGTCGACTTGCTCGCCGAAGACCCGCGTGCATTGGCAAAGGCCGCACGCGAGCAAGGGGATGCCGCGCGGGGGGCGGCGGTCTTCTTCGAGCCGTCCCTCGCTTGCACGAAGTGTCACGCGGTCGGCGATGGCCGGGGCGATGCTCTCGGCCCCGATCTGTCGAGGCTGGGCAAGGAGACCGCCGATGCTCATCTCATCGAATCCGTCTTGCGGCCTTCGACCAGCATCAAGGAAGGCTTCGAGACGATCACGATCGCCACGGCCGACGGCCGGAGCGTGATCGGGCTCCTCGCGGAAGAGCGGGCCGACCGGCTGATCCTCCGAGACCCCGCGCAAGACGGGAAAGCCGTCACCGTCTTCAAGCGAGAGATCGACGAACGCAAGGATCACGGGCCTTCGATCATGCCGGCCGGGCTGGTCAACGGGCTGAGCTCTCGGCAGCAGTTCCTCGACCTGATTCGCTACCTCCGGGAGATCGCCGACGGCGGCCCCGACCGCGCGAAGGCCCTGCGGCCCGATCCTTCGCGAGTTGAGGGCCTCAAGCCGCCGGAATATGAGTCGCGGATCGACCACGCGGGGATGATCGCCGACCTCGGCGCCGAGAGCCTGAAGCGGGGCGAGGCGATCTACAATCGGGTCTGCATCAATTGCCACGGGACGAAGGACAGGCCGGGTTCGCTGCCGACTTCCCTCCGGTTCTCGACGGGCCGGTTCAAGGGGGGGAGCGACCCCTACAGCCTCTACCGGACGCTCACCCACGGCCTCGGGCAGATGCCGCCCCAGACCTGGATGGTCCCCTCGCAGAAATACGACGTCGTCCATTACCTGCGCGAGAGCTTCCTGAAGGGGGATAATCCGACCCAGTACACCCTCGCGGACAGGGCCTATCTCGAACGCCTGCCGCGCGGGACGACCCGCGGCCCGGCGCCTTCGAAGATCGAGACCTGGTCGGCGATGGACTACGGCCCGTCCCTCTCGGCCACGTATGAACTGGGCGACGGCGGGAAGAGCTTCGCTTACAAGGGGGTTGCCGTCCGCCTCGACGTCGGACCGGGGGGCATCTCCCGAGGGCGGCACTGGACGGCCTTCGACATCGACACGATGCGCATCGCCGGGGCGTGGAGCGGCGACGGCTTCATCGACTGGAACGGGATCAACTTCAACGGCCGGCACGAGATTCATCCCAGGGTCGTTGGTGCCGTCGAGTTCGCCAATCCGATCGGACCCGGATGGGCGAACCCCGAGACCGGCACATTCTACGACCCAAGGGCCAGGGGACGAGACGGCCGCCCCTACGGCCCCCTGCCCCGCGCCTGGGCCTCTTACCGGGGGCAGTATCGCCACGGCGATCGGGTCATCTTCTCCTACCGCGTCGGCAAGACGGAAATCCTGGAGAGTCCATCGGCCGAGACCCTGGGGCAATCCCCCGCCTTCGGCCGTTCTTTCCATCTCGGCCCCCGCGACAAGGCGATGGTGTTGCAGGTTGCCCGCGGGCCGAAGGTTCCCCTCCGAGAGTTCGCTTTCGGCGATCGGACCCGGGGTGTGACCGTTTTTCTCGATGCCGAACGGGGATCAGCGGAAGCCGGCATCCTGGCTGCGGTTTCG
>CALKTZ010000598.1 GCA_937997355.1 uncultured Planctomycetales bacterium
GCCGGCCCAACGAGCAACGATATCATCGGCCTGGACGCCAACGGGAACGTCGTCGAAACAATTCAAAACGCTTCGATCAGCGGATATAGCATGGCACTCGACAAGGCTGGTGATTTGATCCTTCTGAGAGCCAACGGAATCCTTGAAAGCATCGATCCAGCGACCAAGGTTGTCACTCAACTCGCCGACCTGACATCGATCATCCCCCAAGCAAACATTCGCTCCCTGGCGATTAATCCAGATGACGGGATCTTCTACTTTTCGAATCAATATGGCGGCCCAGATCCCACCTATATTGCATTCAATGGTCTTTATAGGATCAATCCCGACGGGACGGACCTGACACTCGTGGCTACGGGCTTCGGTGGCCAGATGACATTCGGAGCAAGCAGCGCCGGAGATGGAAGGACAAGCATCTACCTGGGCGATTCGGGGAATTATCAGTTATTCGAGGTCCAATCCGGGGTTCAATCCGTGCCTGAACCTTCCTCACTCCTGATGTCCTTAACGGGAGTAATCGGGTTTGCTGCCTACGGTTTTGTCGCGCGTTCGCGGCGGCGTATCTCGTAAATAATTTGTCTCGCCACGCCGGTCAGCACCTCGTCTGGATTGGTTTGATCCATTCGAGGGCTGACCGCACGGCCTGCATTGTGAGAATCGTCCTTCGCCATATTAAGGGTTTGGACAATACATATCATCCCTGAGACGAGCAACATTGGACAATTGTCGACCACCCGTGTTTTACTGCGTAATACCCATCGTTTTGCAGAATACCGTTTAGTCTATTGCCGTTGAGGTGCTTCAACTTTTTCACTTGTCGGGCTTGGACTTGAAGACGATGGACAATTGGCAACTGCAAGGATTACCACAAGAAGTAGAACACAAAACCCTGGAATCCAACACGACTGAATATCGTTAGAACGAAGCTCGGTATTCGGAACATTTCTCCACACCTCAATTACAGGATGATGCTTATTTCTATGCTCAAGCTCACCAAGAATCTTATCTATCTTGAGGAAGGCTTTTTTTACAATCACCCACATAAAAATACAAATAAATATACCGATTACAAGTATCGTATTTGAAATTGATTTACAACAACTCATCGACTGCGTAGCACCGGCTACGATTAACCCTACAAACACGAGCAAATAATTCAGTCGCTGTATCGACATGTTTTCTATGAATTCTCTTTCGTTCCAGAGATTCCACTCACTGGCCCGCTCGATAGTTTTTTCGACCGACTCTTCACACTTGTTAATATCTGTCATTTACTTCTCCTGAATTCAGTTAAAACCACAACGATCAACCTTTAATTCCGTTTGAATTGCTCTACATATAACATATCGGAACACTAAATTACAGATAATTAACTTCACAGGACCCCACAGGTTGCTCCGGCCGTTGCCGCCGAGTCCCGGCTCGGTGTTCCATGAGAGAGTGAGGTCGCCGTCGGCGGTCGCCTCGGCCGGGATGTCGAACTCGACCGGCATCGGGTCCGACGGCTTGACGAACCAATCGTGGACAACCCCCTTCTCCGAGTCGAGCTTCACCTTGTAGCGGAAGCTGTCCCCCGCATAAACGACCCGCACCTTGTAGCGTGCCTGCCTGTCGAGCCCCTCGTAGTGCAACTGGAGCGGCTGCTCGTGGAGGGCGAAGGCGTGCTGACACCACGAGATCCGCCAGTTGGGCCGGGAGCTGAACCCCACCACCGACGATCTGCGGAAATCGGGATCTTTGGCAAAGCCCAGGCCCCGGACCAGGTGCGGCTGCCTCGTCAGGTTGCCCAGGTCGTCGTAGAATCCTCCGGGACCCGGGTCGGTCCACCGCACGAGTTTGTCGATCTCGCTCAGCCGCTCCGGCTCGGACACCCTGTCTCGCGCGTCGGCCAGCTTCGACTTGATCCAGATCCGGCTATTCAGGGGGATGTCGATGGTGTCCAGGTTCGCGCCTCGATCGACCGCAATCGCCTGATAACGCGGGACGCTCAGCTGCATGCGCACGCTCTGGAACAGGGCCTCGGCCAGTTCGAAAACTCGGGCGCGGCGATCCACCGAAACGGGAGCCAGCACGGCGCGATCGAGGATTTCCCCCGCCCGGTCGATCGCGACCTGCGCGCCGAGCTTTTTGGCCTTGCCCAGCACCTCCATCGCCTGATTCTCCAGGTCGGTCTCATAGATGAGGCGGTCGCGGACGGTCGCGTCGTAATAAGCCCGATAGAGGGCCTGCTGGAACCGCCAGTTCAGGCGTTCCTGGGGGTTGGCCGCCTTCTCCATCGCCTGGAACTGTTCGAGGGTGGTTTCCACCTTCTGGTTGGCGATCAGCGGGCCTCGCCAGTTCGATTCCAACGCGAGCAATCCCTGGGCGATCCCTTCCGAGAAGCGATCGGAGATGAAATAGCGCCCGTACTGGCGAAGGATATCCACCACCGGCATGTCGGGATCCCAGCCGAGCCCGCTCCAGACGAACTTGTTCACGTCGTCGTTGCAGCCCTCGGAGTAGGTGAGGAAGCCGATCGAGGAATCGAGCCCGTAGCGGAAGATGGTGGCCTCATCGAGCGGGCGGGGGTTGATCGTCTCGCGGGCCTCGGTGACGGCGAAGGCATAATCCCAATCAGGAACCAGGAACTGGCTCTGGCGGCTGTGGGTGATATCCGGATAGTTGCGGATCGGATAACGCGCGGGGATGGCCTTGCGCAGCTCGATCAGGGTGGGGCGGATCTGCGGCCCGTGGACCAGTCCGGTGAGCCATTTCGGCTCCTGCTTCATGATCTCGTAGAATTCCTCGGTCCACTCCTTGTTGAAGCCCTGGGGGGACATCCACATCTGCGCCCTGGGGTGCGACCTGTGGAGCACCTCGGTCACTTTCTCCAGGAACGGCATCAGGATCTTGGGCTGGGTGTGGCCGGGATCGCCGCCGGGGACGAAGACGGCGTCGAGCCGGGCGATCTTGCTCAAGACCGCGTCCCAGGCTTT
>CALKTZ010000599.1 GCA_937997355.1 uncultured Planctomycetales bacterium
TGATGACCGAATACCAGGCGCAGCGCAGGCAGCGTGCCCAGGCCGATCACGCCGATGAGTTTTTCGTCGTTCATGGGTGTCCATCTTCGATCGAGACGCGGGAAACCCCCGGTCGCCCCCGGGTATCGGTCATGACTGCTTACTTCAATCTTAGGAGATGGGGCGCGGATTGTTGCGATTGTTCCTCGTTTCGAGTCCTTCTTTCGCGGCGGCCAGCGCCTCCCGCTCGGGCCGTTCCTTGTAGAACGGGTCGAGCGGGTAGCAGCCCGAGACGATGCCGTTGCGGGGGGCGGTGGTGCAGTCGCTGAACGTCCGGCAAATCTTCTTGCGGGCGAGCGCGCGGCCCGCCAGAACATCGGCGGGCATCTCGGGATACGACAAAACCATCCGACCCAGGCCGACGAAATCGGCCCCGTTCTCTCGCACGACGGCCTGCCCCACGTTCGGCAGCCATTCCTGGAGATAGGAATAGCCCGAGCCGACCACGAGGATTTTCGGGTGTCGCGCCTTCAGCCTGGCGGTCGCCTCGATCTGCCGGGCGACCCCGACCAGCGGATCTTCCGGCGGCTGATAGCCGTCGGACGGGGGGAACGTCGCGGGGCGCTGGATGTGGGGGTTGTAGTAGGGGCTCCCGGCAGTCGAGCAGAAAAGCTCGATGTCGAGGCGTTCCAGCAATTCGAGGAACGCCGAGGGCTCCGCAAGGTCGATCCCCGTTCCGCCCCCATCGCCGCCGAACGCATGGCGATAAGGGCCGGGCCACGCGGCCGGGATGCCGACCGATTCGGGACCGGGCTGGAAGGGCAGGAAGTCGAAAATGCTGAGCCGGACCCCGATCTCCAGGCCCGGGGCCTCGGCGCGAATCCCGTCGACGATCTCGCGGAGGAACCGCGTCCGATTCTCGAAGCTCCCTCCATAACGGCCGGGGCGATCGACGGCCGAGAGGAACTCGTGCCCCAGATAGCCGTGGCACGCTTTCACGTCGACGAACGCATAGCCGGCTTTTTGCGCGAGCCTGGCCCCTTTCACGAAATCCTCGACCAGCCGGGCAAGCTCGTCATCCGAGAAGACGGCCGAATCGTCGCGGACGCCGAAGCGATCGTCGAGCAAGGGGTGTCGGTAGAGGACCCGAGGCTCCAACTGCTTGCCGTTCGGCCGGGCGAATCTGCCCGAGTGGGTCAACTGGAGCCCGATGAGCAGGTCGTCGGTTTGCCCGAACCGTTCCCGGTGCGCCTCGACGAGCAAATCGCGGAGCCCGGCGAGATCGGCCAGGGTGTTTTCCCCGATCACCAGTTGGTGGGGGTTGGCCCGGCCGTCGTGCCGGACGGCGACCGCCTCGCCCCCCCAGATCAGCTTGGCCCCGCTCAGGCCGAAGTTCCGCCATCGGCGGCGGGTCAATTCGCTCGGCCGGCCGTCCGGGGTCCCGTCCCAGCCTTCCATGGGGAGGATGCAGAAGCGGTTGCCGATGGTGCCGCTCTTGCCGTGAAACGGGCGGGCGAGCGGCGATCCGGCACCGGCCTCGACCGTCGCATCGAAGGGGAGCGCGATTCCCAGGGATTGCAGATGCTTCCGGAAATCGTCGGCGGTTTTCAGGCTGGCCACGCGGGGAAAGGACATCCGTCGGTCACTCCCGGGTCGTCAGGTTGAGCTGGCGGGCGATCTCGCGGAGGATGGGGAGGTCGCTCGCGGGACGAGTCGGACTGCCGGGATGGGTCCGATCGGTGGCGATCCATCCTCGATCGTGCAGGAACATCGCCGCGCTGTGCTTGTAGGCGGGGACCGGCGTTCGGAACGCCAGGAAGCCGAGATATTGGAGCACGTCGTTCAGCTCGTAAAAGGCGGGATCGCCGGCCTCCCAGCAGGCATCACGCCGGGCGAACAGGTCGGGGGCGAATGTGCTGAGCCCCAGGAGGTAATCGCTCCCGTACATCACCATGTCGATCGCCAGGTCGTTCCCGGTGAGGACCAGGAAATCGGGCCGGGTTGCATCCCGCAGCGCCAGCCGCTGCCATTCCAGATCTCGCCGGAGCGACGAATGCTTGGCCCCCAGGCATTGGCGGATGCCGAGCAGGCCGCGATACGCCGCCAGCGAATAGATCCGGCCGAAGGGGGCGAACATCGAACCGAGCTCGAAGCCGATGAAGCGGTCGCACGACCGACCAAGCTCGGCATAGCTCTCGACGATGGCGTCGTCGTCCTGGCCGGTCAGGCCGTACGACTGGAAGATGACCGGGATTCCCCCCCGATCCTCGATCGGCGCGACTCGCTTCAAATAGGCGTCGCGATCGAAGCGGCTGCCCGGCGCATCGCCGACGAACGCGCCGGCGACGAAGGGACGCCCCGCCAGGACGTCCCGGGTTTGGTCGAGCACCTGAATCCGGGTCGCATCATCGAGCAGGTTGACATACCCGGTGTCCATGTTGACGGCCGGGGTCAGCCCGGCGTCGGCCGTTCGGAGCACATGCGCCCGGAAGGCGGGCCAATCGATCCCGCCGCCGGGATCGAACGGCAGCAGGATGGCCGACATCCCGGTAATCCGGCGCCGGGGGACGATCATCGCGATCGGGTCGAGCGACGAGGGCATGGAGAGGCGTACCTTGATTCTGGGGGCGGCTTGCAATCAGTTGGCAGTATAAGCCCTGGCTCCCCTCCAGGAAACGCCTCTCCTCAGCCGGTTTGAACTCCCGATCGACGTCGGCTTCCGCTCGCGAACAACAAACACCTGGCGCCTTGACTTCTTCACCGCCGGCTGGCCCAGACCCAAGCCATGACCGATGCATGGGCCGGCCGAGTTAGTCGGTGCTGTCGGTCCGCTTCACTACCTGAAGTTCGGCCGGGATCGCGCGCTCAGACGCAAGACCTCCATGCGGGCGGCCTTGGTCTTCACCTTCCCGTGCCACACCTTGACCCCCTCGAATTCGCGCAATGGCTCGCCGTTCCGCTCGACGGGATATTCGCATTCGAATCGGAGCGTATAACGCCCAGGTTCGGGAAGGGCGTAGGTCGCGATCGTCCCGGTGCCGTCCAGATAGACGAAATTCATCGTCTTTCCCGCTTCGTCCCACTGCGTCCGGGTCTCGCGACAGAGCGTGTAGGTTTTCCCAGCCGGGATCAGGACCGGCCTCGTGCGACGCGTGCCGTTCCGCCCGCCGCCACGCTCGATCACGCGGGCGTCGGGGCCGACCAACTGGACGAGGAAGGTATCGAAGGTCGAGAAGATCAGGTCTTCCTGACTTCGATTCGTGATCCTCAGCTGGACCTCGGGGGAGCCATCGACGATCGGCGGGTTGTAAAACGTCCACTGCGATTGCGTGATCGCCACGAACTCCAGCCCATTCACCAGCACCGGCTCCGACTCATTCAGCCTCAACGAAAGGCGATATTCTTCGGCCGTTGCGGCGAATGAGAGCAACGGAAGCAGGCCCAAACCGATGATCCCCACCGCGCGCGGAAGCATGGCGAGCATGAAGCGCTCCTTGAATCCTCGTGACCCGATCGGAAATGTGTTGTGAGGGGCCGACCGGAATTTCCGCGATCGGCATCCCGCCGTCAACACATCAACGCACAGGAAACAGATTTCTTAGAACGCGATTCGAAAAATGCCCCGATGCGCCGACCGCTCAGGCCATGATTTCGCGGATCGGGTTGCCGTGGTCGATCTCCAGCCGCTTGCGGCCGGGGATTTCGAGCCTGCGGCTATCGAGGCCGAGCAGGTGCAGGATGGTGGCGTGAATGTCGGTGACGTAGTGCCGGTCGAGCTCGGCATGGAAGCCGATGTCGTCGGTCGCGCCGTGGACCACGCCCCCCTTGATGCCGCCGCCGGCCATCCAGACCGAGAACCCGTAGATGTGATGGTCGCGGCCGTCGCTCCCTTGCGTCCCCGGGGTGCGGCCGAACTCGGTGCAGAAGACGACGAGGGTCTCGTCGAGGAGGCCGCGCCGCTTGAGGTCCTGGAGGAGTCCGGCGATCGGCCTGTCGATCCGCGCGCAGTTTCCGGAATGATTGGCTCGCAACGCCCCGTGGGCATCCCAGACCCCCGCGCCGCCGGCCCCGTCCTGCACCTGGATGAAGCGCACGCCACGTTCCACCAGCCGGCGCGAGGCCAGCATTCGCGAGCCGAAGTCGCGCGTGACCGGGTTGTCGATGCCGTAGAGCCGATGCGTCTCCTCCGGCTCGTTGCGGAAATCCATCGCCTCGGGGATCGAGCCCTGCATCCGGTAGGCCAGCTCATACGACTTGATCCGCGCCGCCAGGGTCGGGTCGTCGGGATATTCGACCCCTCGGAGCCGATTCAGGCGATCGACGAGCCCGAAGCCCAGCTTCTGCTCGGCGTCGGTCACGTCCAGCTCGGGGTGGCCGTAGTCGAGCGGATTGGCGGGGTCGACCCGCACCGGGACGGCGTCGTGCGCGGGGCCGAGATAGTGGCCGTCGGTCTTGTTCCAGTATTCGCGGTTCCCCATCGAGATGTATTGCGGCAGGTTGTCGTTGAGGGTTCCCAGGCCGTAGTGGACCCAGGCGCCGAGGTTGGGGAACTCGCCGTCGAGCATGTGGCGGCCGGAGTGGAACTGGGTCTGGGCGCCGTGATTGTTGTCGGTCGTCCACATCGAGCGGACGACGGCGATGTCGTCGATGCAGTTGCCGATGTTCGGCAGCCAGTCGCTCACCTCGATGCCGCTCTGGCCGTATTTCTTGTAGCCGACCTGGAGCGGGTAGAGCTTGAGCCGGGACTGGCCGTTGGCGTCGTTGACGACGACCACCCGCGAGAGGGCCAGCTTCTTGGGGTCCTGAGTCCCCTTGTAGGGGGTGTCGGTGATCGACTTGCCGGCGTATTTGTTCAGCTCGGGCTTGGGGTCGAAGGTCTCCATGTGGCTGACGCCGCCGTTCATGAAGAGCCAGATGACCGACTTGGCCTTCGGGGCGAAGTGGGGCTTGCCGTCGGGCGGGGTCCAAATGCCGTCGGAGGCCCGGGCGATGCCGTCGCCGTGGAGCATGGCCCCCAGCGCCAGGCCGGTGAAGCCCATGCCCATATCGGCCAGGAACCGGCGACGATGGATTCCGGCTCCGGAAAAGGCGGGATTGCCGGGATTGCGCCGGATCATGGTTCGCGCCTCCACGATTAGCGGATGGTGATGAAGTCGTTATGGTTGAGCAGCGACTGCACGAGGATCTCTCGGGCCTTGAGGTCGGGGGCGGCCGCGCCTCGCTTTTGCAGGAGTGTCTTCAACTCGGCGAGGGTCTTTTCGCAGGCCGATAGCTCGGCGGGATTCGGCGGCGAGGCCAGGATCGTCCGGAACGCCTCGGCGGCGAACGCCGAGTCGGTGGCATCGATGCCGAGCCGTTCATTCAGCCTGGCGGCGATCCTGGTCCCCATCGTCATCGAGAGCTTGCTGTTCCACAAGGCCAGGGCCTGCGCGGGGACGACGCTCTCGGCCCGCCGATAGCAGTCGAGGACGCTGGCGTCGTCGAAGGTCGTAAGGAACTTGCTGTGGTCGTTGTGCGAATGGTTGAAATAGAGGCTGCGCCGGGGGATATCTTCCATGGTCACCGCAATCGGCGGCCCGCCGGAGGATTCGACCAGCACGCCGGCCAGGCGGAGCAGGCTATCGCGGACAACCTGGGCTTCCATGCGGGTGGGGTTCATCCGCCAGTAGAGGCGATTCTCAGGGTCGGCGGCCAGGGTCGCGGGGTCGGCTCCGGCCGACGACGAGCCGCGCCGGTAGGCATCCGAGGTGACGATCAACCGGTGCAGCCGCTTCATGTCCCAGCCATGTTCCATGAAATCGACGGCCAGCCAGTCGAGCAGGGCCGGGTGCGTCGGCGTGCTCCCCTTGCGGCCGAAGTCGAAGACCGTCGGGACCAGCGGCGTGCCGAAATGACGCATCCAGATGTGGTTGACCGCCACGCGCGCCGTGAGGGGATTGCGGCGATCGGTCAGCCAGTTGGCCAGCGCGGTCCGCCGGCCGGTGCTGGTTGACGGATAGATCGCCAGCGTGGAGAACTCGTGATCGGTGGGGGATTCCGCCGACTTGCTCGCCCCTCGGACCGAGTGATATTGATCGGATTCAGACTCGGCCTGCTTCCTGGCCTCGGCGAGGACCTCGGCGGCCATTTCCCGCTTCTTCTTGGCCTCGGCGTCATCGGCCGGTTTGCCGAACCCCTGAACCTCGGCGCGGGCGGCGTCGCGTTCGTCGCCAGCCGCTTGAAGTCGGCGGGGGGGGCCTGGCTGGACCGGGCGCGGTCGGCGGCGATGCGCGCCGTCAACGATCCCATCTCGGCGAGCGCCACATCGAGGTTCTTCTCGCCGACCTTGACCTGAAGCTCCTGTTTGGCAGCCTCTTCCTTCTTGTCGGCCGGCAGTGCCGACAGCTTCGCCTTCGCCTTGATCGAAGCCTCAAGCGCGGCCGTGAGATTCGCCTGGGCGGCTTTCACATGATCCGACAGGACGAACGACCGGAGCCCGGGCATCGACTCCTCGACCGGCAGCTTGACGGGGCTGATCTTGAGATCCCCCCAGGCGAGGAGGCCCGGGATTCCCGGCCTGAGCACCTCGTCCTTGATCGGCTTGGCCTCGTTGCCCCGCTCGAACCGATAGGTCGGGGTTTCGAGGTGGGCGTCGAAGACCCGCGGAACCCCGTTCGCGTCGTAGTCGAGCACGCCGGGGATCTGGTCGAGGCGTACCTCGTAGGGCTCGAAGAACGCCCGGAATCGATAGTAATCCTTCTGGCTGATCGGGTCGTACTTGTGATCGTGGCACTTGGCGCAGTTGAACGTGAGCCCCAAGAACGCCTTGCCGCTGTGCTCGACGACGTCTTCCAGCCAGGTGTTGCGATTGAACTTGAAATAACCCCGGGCGAGGAACCCGGTGGCCCGCACCCGATTGGCATCCCCGGGGGCCAACTCGTCGGCGGCGATCATGTCGCGGAGCATCCGGTCATAGCCGAGATTGGCGGCGATCGATTCGATGATCCAGTCTCGCCAGTGCCAGATATGCTTCTGGCTGTTGCGGACCTCGGCCCCCAGGCCCCACCAGTCGCTATAGCGCCAGATGTCCATCCAGTGCCTGGCCCAGCGCTCGGCGTGGGGCCGACCGGCGAGCAGGCGTTCCACCTGGCGCTCGTAGGCGTCGGGCGCCTGGTCGGCGAGGAACGCCTCGCGCTCCTCGACGGTCGGCGGCAAGCCGATCAGATCCAGGTAGAGACGCCGTTGCAGGAGTTCCCGAGGTGCCTCGGGCTGAGGCTTCAAGCCCTTCGAGGTCCATCCGGCCGCGAGGAAGGCGTCGATCGGATTCCCCGCGTGCCCCGAAGCCGGGACCGGGGGACGCTCGGGGGCTCGAAACGCCCAGTGATCGCGCGGGCTGGGCTCGGGATGGTCGTCGGCCGGGGCAGCCGCCCCCTGGTCGATCCATCGCTTGATCAGCGCGACCTGCGAGGCATTCAGCGCCTCCCCCTCGCTGGGCGGGGGCATGCGGCCTTCCCCCGTCTCGGCGATGAGGTCGATCAGCGCACTCTCATCGCTCTTGCCCGGGACGACGGCCGCGCCGCTGGGCCGGTCGGCGGTCATCGACTTCACCGTGTCGAGGCGGAGCTTCGCCTGCTGCTTCAGGGCGCCATGACACGCATAGCAGCGCGCCGCCAGGAGCGGCTTGATCTGCTTCTCGTAATCAACTCGTTCGTCGGCTTGCGACGAGCCCGCGAGGCCGAGAATCCCAAGGCCAACCAGGAAGCGGAGTGCCGTGTGCATTCGGGAGGGTCTCCGTCACGTTTCACGACCGGGCGGGGGCGTGTCCATCGGGCAGGGGAGGATCATCCCGGGAGCCGATTTCCACGCGCGAGGCGGGAACTCACAGCGAAGCGCCAGGCCCTGGCGGGCCGGGCGCGGAGGGATCGGCGACGATCCGGAAGACGAGGGCATCCCCGGATCATCGCGATCGCACACTTTCAATTATAGCAGACTGACCCGGAGATTCGTCATCCGTTCCCGAAGTTCCGCCGAAAAAGGCCGCGAAACCGTTAGGGCGGCTTCGGCCGTTCGCACATGCCCGCGAAAAATGGGACAGGCACGGCGCTCCGCTTCGAGCCAGTCCCGTTTTCGCTCCGGCCCGATAAGGCCGTGCCCAATCCGAGCGTGAACCAGTCTCAGGACTTCGTCGCGAGCCGCTTCGACGAGGTCCCCTTCATTTTGAGCTTCTTGCCGGGGCGCAGGCCCGTGAACATCCCCTTGGATTTGAAGCCCGAATTGGCTCCGCGGGTTTCGTGAAGCTTGGAGCCGACCGATTTCTTGCCGACCCGCCGGCTCGCGGCGACCCGCGAATGGGCGCCTCGGGCCTTCGAGGAGGCCGGCGACGAGGGCCGTTCCTGATCTCCCGGGGCTTCTTGAGAGGCCGCCGCGGAATCGTCACGCGACTCGGCCGGGGCCGGATCGGCGGCGGGCCAATCCGCGTCGGACGGGGCGTCGGCAAACCGCGAGAGATTCAGGCGGCGTCCCGCGATCTTGACCCCTCGCAAGGTCTCGAATAGGTCGCGCGGCATGCCGGCGAGCATGTCGACCGTGCTGTAAGAATCGAAAATCTGGATCCGGCCGATGAACGAGCTATCCAGGCCGGACTCGTTCGCGATGGCCCCGACGATATTCGCGGGCTTCACCTGATGGTCGCGGCCGACCTCGATCCGGAACGTTTCCATCGGCCCCGAGGGGGCGCGGGAGCCTCGCTGCAATGGGCCTCCCCGGCGTTCCGGCTCGAACGGGCGACGGTCGGGGCCGCCGAACCGCCCGCCGTTGCGGGAATCGCGTCCGCGAGGCTCGGCGAATCGCACCGGCTCCAGCTCCTCGTCCAGCAGGAGCGGGCTATCGCCGGCCGCGAGGACGGCGAGCGCGGCGGCGATCCGATCCGGGGATTCTTCGGATTTCTCCCGGTATTGCTCGATCAGCGAGGCGAACGTGTCGAACTTGGGATGGCTCAGGGCGGCGGTGATCCGGCCGTGGAATTTCGCGACCCGCCGCTCGTTGATCGCCCGAGTCGAGGGGATTTCCATCGGCTCGACGGCCTGCCGGGTCGCCTGCTCGATCCGCCTCAGCAGGTGCCGCCCCTTCGGCTGGATCAGGAGGATGGCATCGCCGTTGCGGCTCGCCCGGCCGGTCCGGCCGATCCGGTGGACGTAGCTCTCGTTGTCGAACGGCAGGTCGTAGTTGATGACGTGGCTGATCCGCTGGACGTCGAGGCCGCGGGCGGCGACATCGGTGGCGATGATCACGTCGACCTTGCCGGCCCGGAGATGCTCGACGATCCGTTCCCGCTGGGCCTGGACCACGTCGCCGCTGAGGGCGGCCGTGCGGTGCCCTCGCTCGGAGAGGAAGTCGGCGAGGGGCTCGGTCGTGCTCTTGGTGTTCACGAAGACGAGGACGCCGTCGACGTCCTCGGACTCCAGGATTCTCGCGAGCGCGTCCTGCTTCTGGTGGGGCATCACCACCATGTAACGCTGACGCACGGTGGTCGGTGTGGCGGCGGTCTGCTTGATGGTGATCTCGGCCGGTTTCCGCAGATGACGCTGGGCGATCTTGCGGATCGGGTCGGGCATGGTGGCCGAGAACAGGGCGACCTGCCGCTCGGCCGGCGCGTGATTGAGGACGAACTCCACGTCGTCGGCGAAGCCCATCCGGAGCATCTCGTCGGCCTCGTCGAGCACGAAGCCGCGCACGCCGTCGAGCTTGAGCGAGCTCCGGTTGATGTGGTCGATCACGCGGCCGGGGGTCCCCACCACCACGTGGGCCCCGCGATCGAGCTGCCGGAACTGCACCTGATAATCCTGGCCGCCGTAGATGGCCGCGACCCGCAGGCCGGGGAGCCCCGCGCCGTAGCGGCGGAAGGCCTCGGCCACCTGCATGGCCAGCTCGCGCGTCGGCGTGAGGACGAGGACCTGCGGGCGCTTCTGCTCGAGGTCGATCTTCTGGAGCATCGGGATGGCGAAGGCCGCCGTCTTCCCGGTGCCGGTCTGCGCCTGGCCGAGCACGTCGCGCCCTTCCAGGAGGGGCGGGATCGACCGGGCCTGGATCGGAGTGGCCGTCGTGTAGCCGGCCTCCTCGATCGCCTTGAAGATCGGCTCGCTCAGGTTGAGCGACCGGAACAGGAATTCGGGATTCGGATTCGTGCTGGGATTCGATTCGGACGAAGATGGAGCGAGCGACATTCCGCGATTACCTACCTGCAACCAAAGACAAACAGACCTTTCGGATCGCGGCGCAATGAGCGATGTCCGCTCGAAAACGTCGGCCGAGACCCTACGCGCCACGCGGCTGACGGACATCGCCTTTCCGGGCGATCGCCAACGCGGACCCATGCAACGGGTTGTATTGAACGCGACAGGTCGTCTTCAGATGCCGTGGGAGGGAATCAAGTTGGCCCCGTCAATTCAATTGCTGGACGGGGCGATCGGAAGCCGGCCCGAAATGCATTCATCCCGAGGAGTCTTTATCTTATCCCACATGCACTCAAAAGGAAAGGGAGGGATCGAAATCGAGGAAAATCCGCCGATCCGGCCGCCTCGCGACGATCCCTCAACCGTAAAAACCGGCACTCTTCCCCTCGCCCCCCCGGAACTCGCTGCAACACGAGGCATCTCACTCCATCCCGCCCGCAAGGTCGATTTCCTCATTCCCCCGGGGATGTCGTCCAATCTTTCTCGACCTCGAACGAATAACGGCGGCGGGGTGGAATTCCATTTCATCCGGGAGATTGGCATCGGAATTTCAAGTCATTGGGCTTGATTTCTTCGGGGCGGCATCATCCTTGCCAAAGTGAATAACCGCTTTTGCCACTAGACGATGGACTCATCCACCGCCAAAGCGGACAATACCCGGCACGGGTGAGAGGCGACCTGATTCTTTGGTGGCCCGCAAGGCCACCATGGGACTAACTTTGCTTCGATGATTTTCAACGAGACTAGGAGTTTTGAACGATGAAGCGAATGATTTCTTCGGCCCTGTTGCTCAGCGTTTTCGCCCTTCCGGTCGCCGGCATCGTCGGCTGCGGCGGCGAAGAGACCAAGGTCACGTCCACGGAAAAAGTGTCGACTCCTGGTGGCACGGCGACCAAGACCGACACCTCCAGCGTGAAGACGACCGGCGACAACCCCCCCGTGGTCAAGCCCGAGGTCAAGTAATCGGCCGGCCGATTGACTTGGATACGAGCCGCTCGCCCGCTCGCGTGGGCGGGCGGCTTCGTCCGTCTCCAGGCGCACCCGAGAAAAACCGAGGGCTGAATCCGCCGAGGATGAAACGCCACCTCCAGCCGGAACTCATGGATCAGCCCGGACTCGATGCCGTCGAGCATGAGAAGGCCCTCGCGGGCTTGCGCCGGGTGAATTCGATCAGCCGCACCGCGGCCGTGCTGTGGCCGGCAATCGCCGCCTGTTCTCCGCTTGCCGATGGCAAGCCGCTCCAGGTCCTCGATCTCGCCAGCGGCGGGGGGGATGTTCCGATCGAACTCGCCCGCCGGGCGATCGCGGCAGGCCGAGATTTCCATATTGAAGGATGCGACCGCAGCCCCGAGGCGGTCCGGATCGCCCGGAGTCGCGCGGATGCGCTCCGCCTCCCGGTCCGATTTTCGGTCCTCGATGCCCTCCGAGACCCGATCCCCGACGGTTTCGACGTGATCACCTGCACGCTCTTCCTCCACCATCTGGATGAGGAGAACGCGACCTTGCTCCTCCGCAAGATGGCGATGGCCGCGCGTCGATCGATCCTGGTGGACGACCTGATCCGCAGCCGGCTGGGATACGCCATGGCGTTCCTGGGCTGCCATCTGCTCAGCTCGTCCCGGATCGTCCATTTCGACGGCCCGGCCTCGGTCGGCGGGGCCTATCGCGTCCCCGAGGTGCTCGGCCTGGCCCGACGCGCCGGCCTCAAGGGGGCCGCCGTCAGCCGGCACTGGCCGCAGCGATTCCTGCTGCGATGGGAACGGCCATGATCGTGCCGACGGGCGATCTCGCCGGAGCGACGAGAGGGTCCCCGTGGGACGTCATCGTCCTCGGCGCGGGTCCGGCAGGCTCGATGGCGGCCCGGCTGCTGGCACTCTCCGGGGCGAGCGTGCTCCTGGTCGACCGCAACGTTTTCCCGAGGGAGAAGGTTTGCGGCGCCTGCCTGAATGGCCAGTCTCTCGACGTCCTGAGATCGGCCGGACTGGGGCGGCTGCCGGAGCAACTCGGCGGGGTCCCGCTCGATGCCTTCGTCGTCGGCCACGCCGGGCGAACCGCCCGATTTGCATTGCCGGGGGGATTCGCCGTTTCCAGGAGCCGTCTCGATCAGGCGCTCGCCCAGTCGGCGGTGGAAGCCGGGGCCGAGTTCGTGGCCGGCACCCGAGGCACCATCCTCGGGATCGATAGGAGCGATCCCCGCTCCGAGGACTCCACTCGTCCCGTGAGATTGAGCCTGGGGAACCAGGAAGTGACGATCGGCGCGAAGGTCGTCGTGGCCGCCTCCGGACTCGGCGGGATCGGACCATCGCATCTCCCGCCGTTCCAGACCCTGATTTCCGAAGGTTCCCGGATCGGCGCCGGGTGCCATGTCAACGATTATCCGGACTTTTACCGTCCCGGCCCGATCTTCATGGCGGTCGGCCGGTCCGGGTATGTGGGCCTCGCCCGGATCGAAGGGGGGGCATTGAACGTCGCCTCCGCGATCGACCGGCCGTTCCTGGCGCGATGCGGATCTCCCGGGGAGGCTTCGGCGCGGATCCTCGACGAGGCCGGATTCCCCGCGATCTCCCGTCTCGGGGAGGCGGACTGGAAAGGGACCTTGAGCCTGACGCGGCGTGTCCGACCGCTCGGCGCCGACCGCCTGTTCCTGATCGGGGACGCATGCGGCTACGTCGAGCCCTTCACCGGCGAGGGGATGGGCTGGGCTTTCCTCTCCGCGCAGGCCGTCGTCCCCCTGGTGATTCGCGGACTGGCCGGCTGGGAGCCTTCGCTGGTCTCCGAATGGGAGGTGCTCCATCGAAGTCGGATCGGCCGCCGGCAGCGGGCCTGCCGCGCGCTGGCACGGCTCTTGCGGCATGCCTGGATGACGCGAGCGGCCTTCGAACTGGCATCGCGGGTCCCCTCGGCCGCTCAAGGGATCATCGAGCGTATGACTCGGTCGCCCGCCCCCTCACCGACAAGGCCACAACTCACATGAGCATGCGGATCGCCGGAATCGGGACCGCCGTCCCCCATCATCGGATCTCGCAGGCCGACGCGGCCGCGATCGCCAAGCATTATTCCTGCGAGACCGCCGCCCAGGAGCGTCTCTTCGAAACCCTCTATCGCCGGGCGGGGGTCGCTTCTCGTCACAGCGTCGTCCTGGATGTCTCGGAGGGAGACCTCGGCGGGCGGCAGACGTTCTATGCCGGGGAGCACCCGACCACGCGACAGCGGATGCAGATGTACGAGGAGCATGCGTGCGACCTGGCCACGGCAGCGGCCATCGCCGCCCTGAAGGAAGCCGCCATCGACCCGAGTCGGATCACGCATCTGGTGACCGTCTCGTGCAGCGGTTTCCATGCGCCCGGCGTCGATGTGGGGTTGATGAGACGCCTCCCGTTGCCGGCCGGGGTGAGCCGGACGCATATCGGCTTCATGGGCTGCCAGGGGGCATTGAACGGCTTGCGGGCGGCCCGCGCCTTCGTCGAGGCCGATCCGTCGGCCTGCGTCCTGCTCTGCGCGGTCGAGCTGTGCAGCCTGCACCATCAATTCGGCTGGGATGCCGACGCGATCGTCGCCAATGCGCTCTTCGCGGACGGGGCCGCCGCGGTGGTGGGGCTTGCCGAAGACTCGGCGGGGATCGGCACGTCGAGCACGCCCGGATCCGGATACCGCCTGGTCGCCTCGGGATCGACCTTGATCGACGATTCGGAGGACGCGATGTCCTGGCGGATCGGCGATCACGGCTTCCGGATGACGCTTTCCCCACGCGTCCCCGACCTCATCTGCGCCCACCTGCGCCCCTGGATGGAACGCTGGCTCGCCCCCCATGGCCTCGCCATCGACACGGTCGGGTCGTGGGCCGTCCACCCGGGAGGGCCGAGAATCCTGGCCGCCTTCCGCGAGGCCACGGGGCTGGATGCGGCGGCATTGCAAACCTCGGCGAGCGTCCTGGCGGATTTCGGCAACATGTCGTCCCCGACCGTCCTGTTCATCCTCGATCGCCTCCGGCGCGCGAATGCCCCGCTCCCCTGCGTGGCCCTCGCCTTCGGGCCGGGCCTGGCCATCGAGGCGGCTTTGTTGAGTTGTTGAGGCCGACGCGGCCGATCCGGAAGCCGATCGGCGGCATCCCGGTGGACGAG
>CALKTZ010000600.1 GCA_937997355.1 uncultured Planctomycetales bacterium
TATTTCAAAATTGGCTTTGTTCGGCGCATTCCATTTCGGCTTGGGTCTCCCGACCCAGCCGAAACGGGGTAACAATACTCGGCGCGCAAAATCACGTACTTATTCATAGCATGAAAATCTTGACGATGTCGCCCGATTCCTGAATTTTCCCATCAGACCGCGGGGAATTCGAGGATTCTATCTGGAATTCCAGGAATGACGATCGGATCAAATCGTGCCGAGGAAACCGTCGACGCTTTGACCCACCAGGTTGACGATCCGGTGCGGCTGAACCGTCACGGAGGTATTCCCCTGGAGGACCACTTTCGGGCGGAGCGTCAGCGTGATGGTGTGCTTCTGGGCGTTGTATTGGACCTTGCCGACCGAGAGCGGCAGGTCGTCCGCCGTCCCGAATACTTGGTCCGGCCCTGCGCTCGTTAGCTGAAAATCCGACGACGTCAATTTCGGCTGGGGTTTGATCCCCTGATCGAGCCGGATCACCACCGATTTCACAGCCCGCTTCTGCCGTGTCTTCTTGATCGACAAAACGCGTGGGGTGGTTGTTTTGAAGCCGCGGGGCAGACGGCCTCTGGGGATAGGCGAGGGAGCCGCCTGGGTCGGAGCGGGTCGACCAGGATCGGATGGACCAGGATCGGGCCGAACAGGATCGGGCGGACCAGGATCGGATGGACCAGGATCGGGCCGGACAGGATCGGGCGGACCAGGATCGGATGGACCCGGGTCGGGCCGGACAGGATTATCGATCTTGAGGACACCGATGCTGTTCGTGTATGGGTCCGTGAACCAGATGTTCCCGTCCGGGCCGCTGGTGATTTTGTAAGGCTGAGGTCCACTCGCCCCGGGAACCGTGCTCGTGGTGGTGGACACCGGGGTGATCGTGATCGTGCCGTCGGTCGTGATCTGGCCGATATTCCCGATCGATTCCGTGAAATAGAGGTTCTTGTCGGACCCGACGGTGATATCGCTGAGCCCCACGACCCCGCCGACCCCCTGGGGCACAGGAACCTGATAGGTGTGGAGAAGGGTTCCCGAGGTGGAAACCACGGAAATCGTATTCAACGCATCGGTGATCCAGAGATTTCCGTCCGGCCCATAAACGATTCCATTGGGGCGCAGGATGCTGGAGGTCGGGTATGTCGTCAGCGTGCCGGTCGAGCTGATTTTCCCGAGATAGGAAGAACCGAGAATCGCGCCGTTGTTGACGAACCAGACATCGCCGTTGATCCCCGCGGTAATCGCGGTGAGAGACGAGGTATTGAAGCCATTGTTCGACGCGTCGGGAGGTTGGTAATGGTGGATCACCTCATCGGTCGTCAATCGTCCGATCGAGTTCGTCCCGATTTCAATCCACCAAATCGACCCGTCGCTGGCCGTCGTGATTTCGCTCGGCTTCTGGTCGGTGTTCGCATGGGTGGAGTCGATCGGATATCGACTTTGAACCCCGGCCGTCGTGTATTTACCGATCGCGCCCTGCGTCGACTCGGAGAAATAGAGCCGCTGATCCTGTCCCAGGGTGATGTCGCGCAAACCAAACAGCCCCGTAGAGCTACTCAACACCTTCTCCGTGATCACACCGGACGGAGTGATCTTGCCGATTGCGTTATTCGCGGTGTCGGTGAAGTAGACGTTGCCATCCGGCCCCGCGGTAATCCCGAAGAGGCTATTGCCGTTGCCAATGGGGGACGCCATCGGCAACGGATATTCGGTAATGCTGGCCATGAGTGCGCGCGGTTCCAACAGGCTAACTTGCGGAAGAAATTTGGACCCGGACCGGAATGCTCTCGGCCGCCGAATTCGCCGGCGCCATTGCGATGAATATTTTGCAACCGAATCATGGTCCCGCGTCGTCATGGGATTCTCTTTCAAGGCTGAGAAACGAACAAGAGGTGGGGAACGCTCATCGCCGGCCGCAAGTCCCTTACGGCCGAGGGTCAGTCGCGCGTTGACCGAACCGCGGCGCCTTGCCGACGTCGCAACACCCCCGCGCCGAGAGCCAGGGCTGTTGCCAGCGAGATGATGCTCGACGGCTCCGGCACGGCGGAGGCGACGATGAAGCCGGGAGCATCGATGTCGAAGACATGCTCCCAGAAAACCCGGTTCTCCGGCGGCCTCGTCCCGCTATAGAAGTAAGCATCGGGCAGGGGGGGGAAGTTGACGGTCGCCCACTGAATCCGATTCGTGCCACCCCGAAGGATCAGGATGTAGTTGAGTTGGTCGACCGGAACATCCGTCGGCAAATAGAGCGTCGAGGCGGTCGCCTCGACATCGCCGACGACGGTGACCTGCGGCCCCGGCCCCGGATCGGCCGACGAGATCAAATGGCTCTCGGACCCATTCGTCACCAACAATGACCAGGACAGGAAATTGGACGCCGTCAGCGCGCCGATGGTGCCGTCGGTCGTGATGGTCCCGCTCACGTGATAACCATCCTGCTGGTCCGGGTAGTCGATCACGTTGTAGGTGATCGATCCCGCGACGACGGATTTCGAGAGGAACAACACGACCGTCAAGGCGATGGAAGCGAGATAAAATCTTCTCATGATGGTGCTTGATTCCGGTTCTTGGATTGGCTCATGGGAAGTCGCAAAATCAGGCCGGCTTCCCGCGATTCAGGGCCGAACAGGGACGTGTGCATCGGTGCGAAAATGCCGGGATCGAAGGATCGGCCGCGACACCCGGTTCGGAAAAGAAACGGTGCCGGCGCGGGATGGAATCAGATCCGGCCTTCGGAATTTCCTCATTGTCTTCCGGGTCATCCTCATCCTATGATGTCCACAATCATGGACGTTTCGCGCGCGACCCAACGGTCCTGCAATGGGGATTACGGTGGGTTTTCCCACGTCCGCGAAATTTTCCGCGAAGATCGACGGCGGGAGGGTTGAGAATGGTTGAGATGGAATCCGATTCCAGGACTCCCGCCACGATCCTGAACCGCGTCCGCGACCCGCGAGACCATCACGCCTGGCAAGAATTCTTCACCTTCTGCGACGGTCAATTCAGGAAATTCAGCAGGCAGCTTCGCCTTGATTTTCAGACAGGCGAAGAGATCCGTTGCGAGGCATGGGATTCCCTCTGGAAGAAGATGTCGACTTTTCAGTACGACACGGGCAAGCGGTTCCGGCACTGGCTCTACATCTTCTATCAATGTCGAGTGCGGGATCACCTCAAAGCCCAAGGGAAGGAGCACGACCTGCTCGTCGATTTCTCGGACCCGGACATCCAGCACCTCCTGCCGCCCTGGAACGATCGGCCCATCGGCGAGCTCGTGGATTTCGAGGTTCCGGAAGCCGTCCGGGGGCTCTTGAAGACCGCCGAGGAAGTTCAGGAGGCGGTCCGGTCGAAGGGGAAGGAGAGCACCTGGCGAGCCTACTGGATGGTCGAGATCGAGGGGATGTCGGTCGCCGAGGCGGCGAAGGAGTTGGGGACGAGCTGCATCACCACGCACAAGAAGATCTATCGCATCAAGAAAAAACTGATCGAGGAAGGCCGCCGTCGCCTGGACGGAGACAATCGACAAGCCCCTGGAAGTTAGGGCGGTTTGCATTTGGATTGCGAGTGTGAAGCAACAATACGACGACTCAACCTGGGATCGCCAATCTCCTGATTGGCGTATTTGGCCGGAGAAAAGAGCCGATCGGGAGATCGGCGGTCCCAGGGAACCTTCTTTGTTCGGCAGTGGTCGTGAGACCCGCGCCGATCAGATTTTCGCCGTGTTGACCATCATTGCGTCGCCTTGACCGATGTCCGAGCCCATCCGGAAGTCCACCATGGCCGA
>CALKTZ010000601.1 GCA_937997355.1 uncultured Planctomycetales bacterium
GATCGGGTCGATGCGGGTTAGTATCATACAATTAAGATAAGCCCTGTCGAACGCGAGGCGACAGGGCGCGTAGCGAGGCTCGGATTCAGGTCGATCCTCCCTTTTGTTGGACCTGGTCTGAGTAGGAACTTCATCCCGAACCGAATCGGCCCTTCGGCCGGTCCGGCCACCATCGCTTTCGAGCGGGACATGGCGGACGGTTCATCTCGCCGCGCATCCCATCCGTTCAGTCGTGCCATGCCCTTGTGCTTCATCCGCCGGCCGCTTTGTCCCGGTTCCGCCTTCGATGTCGCCCCGCGCCCATCGTCCGGCCGGGCCATATCCTCCGGCATCGCGAGGCGCGGCACCCCCCGTTTCCATCTCGCATCGTTATGTGATTTCATTCCCGCCCACCGGTCTCTCCAACGGCGAGTGGGTGCAGTCCATCGAGAAGAATTCCCATGCCCCAGGTCATCGCCCTGATCGAGAGGATTTATAGCGACGTCGTCCGCCGCAACCCCGGCGAGGTCGAGTTCCACCAGGCCGTCAAGGAGGTGATCGACACCCTGGCCCCGGTCCTCCGGAAGTATCCGCAATACGCCCAGCACAAGATCATCGAGCGCATCTGCGAGCCCGAGCGCCAGGTCATCTTCCGAGTCCCCTGGCAGGATGATCGCGGCGAGGTCCACATCAACCGGGGCTTCCGGGTCCAGTTCAACAGCGCCCTCGGGCCGTACAAGGGGGGCGTGCGGTTCCACCCCTCGGTCTACCTGGGCATCGTCAAGTTCCTCGGCTTCGAGCAGATCTTCAAGAACGCCCTGACCGGCATGCCGATCGGCGGCGCCAAGGGGGGGGCCGACTTCGACCCCAAGGGGCGCTCCGACGACGAGATCATGCGGTTCTGCCAGAGCTTCATGACCGAGCTCCATCGCCACCTCGGGGAATACACCGACGTGCCGGCGGGAGACATCGGTGTTGGCGCCCGCGAGATCGGCTACCTCTTCGGCCAGTATAAGCGGATCACGAATCGCTACGAGTCGGGCGTTCTGACCGGCAAGAACCCGGCCTGGGGAGGCTCCCTGGTCCGCCGCGAGGCCACCGGCTACGGCGCCACCTACTTCGTCGACGAGATGCTCAAGTCCCGAGGCGAGGGTTTCGAAGGCAAGACCTGCGTCGTCTCCGGCTCGGGCAACGTCGCCATCTACACGATCGAGAAGATCCACCAGCTCGGCGGCCGGGTCGTCGCCTGCTCCGACTCCGACGGCGTGATCTACCACCGCCGGGGCATCGACCTGCCGATGCTCAAGCAGCTCAAGGAAGTCGAGCGCCGCCGGATCAAGGATTATGCGGACTTCCACGCCGACGCCGAATATCACCACGGCGGCAATATCTGGGAGATCCCCTGCAAGGTAGCGATGCCCTCGGCGACGCAGAACGAGCTCGATGAGAGCGCGGCCCGACGGCTCGTGGCCAACGGCTGCATCGCCGTCGGCGAGGGGGCCAACATGCCGTCGACCCCCGAGGCCATCCGGGTCTTCCAGGAGGCGGGGGTCGCCTTCGGCCCCGGCAAGGCGGCCAACGCCGGCGGCGTGGCAACCTCCGCCCTGGAGATGCAGCAGAACGCCAGCCGCGACGCCTGGTCCTTCGAATTCACCGAACGCCGGCTCCACGAGATCATGAAGGAAATCCATCGCGCCTGCCACGACAAGGCCGAAGAGTTCGGCAGCCCCGGCAACTATATTCTCGGCGCCAACATCGTCGGATTCCTCCGAGTCGCCGAGGCCATGGTCGCCTTCGGCCTGATCTGATCCGGCGGAAACGAGAGACCACCGCCGAACGGATGAAGCAGATCGGAGCGGAAATGGGGACAGGCTCGCCGGTACCCCGCGTGCCCGTCCCCTTTTCCGTGAAACCAGTGCAAAATGCGAATATCCGGAGACCTTCGGTCGTGGATTTCGGCGGGGTCGTCCGGTGGCGAGCGGCGAGCAGAATACGGCACAGGATCAGGCATCAAACGGCCAGCTCGCCAAGTCCGCGAGTCGGCGAGCGGAATCCCTCATTCCTCCCGGCCCTTGGCGGCCTCGCCTCCGGCGCGCTGGACCGGGGCGTCCTGCTTGGGCTTCTTCCTGTCCTTGGCCAGATCGTTGATCCCGCCGGTGGCTGGGTCGGCATCAAGATGGAGGAATCGCTGGGCGCGCCGGCCCATGATGTCTCCGAGATAGAGGTTCCCTCGGCTATCGACGGCCATGCCGTGAACCCATTCCACCTCCCCGGGGCGCTTGCCCATGGGGAAGGTCCAGAGGCGCTGCACGTGCCCCTCGGGGGAGAAGACCATCACGAGCTGATCCTTGGGCGGGACCCCGAGCACAATCCCCGGCAGCGCGAGGGATTTGATCCAGCGGCTCGACCACCGCATCGGCGAGGAGCCGCAGGCATAAACCTCGTCCGCCTCGGTGATCACGAGATGCCAGGGGGTCATCAGGTTGCGCCACTGGGCCAGGAACTTGCCGGAGCGGTCGAAGACCTGAATCCTCGCGTTGTTGCGATCGGCCACGTAGAGCCGCCCCCGGGAATCGATCGCGATCGAATGAGGAAGGCTGAATTCGCCCGGGGCGGCGCCGAGCGATCCCCAGGTCTTGACGAATTTCCCTTGAGCATTGAAGTGGACGACCCGGTTGTTGCCGTAGCCGTCGGAGACGAAGAGATCTCCCTCCGGGGCGATCGCGATGTCGGTCGGCTTATCGAAGTGAGCCGCGTCGGCCCCCGGCTCGCCGGGTGTCCCCAGGGTTTGCAGGAGAGTTCCATCGAGTTTGAATTTACGGATTGCGTGGAGCCCGCTATCGACCAGCCAGGCATGGCCGCTCCGGTCGAAACGGATCTGGTGGGGTTCTCGAAATTCGACCGGCTCTCCCGCCCCGGTGCGGGGCTCGCCCCAGACCTGCGAAGGTGAACCATCGGGCTCGAACACCTGAACCGGCCGCGGGCCTCGGTTGAAGGTCCAAATTCGCCCCGCGGGGTCGATCGCGACCCCGGCCATGGCCCCCCAGCCCGTTTCCTTGTGGGAGGGATGGGGCCAGGAGGCATCGGGCTCATAGCCTTCCGCCAGGCTGATCCGAGGGTAAATCGTCTTTCCCGAGGGTCGCGCGATGGCAACCCCTGGGCGGGCGGCCTGGGCTTCGGCCGGTTTCTCCGGCGGGGTTTGCGCGTGGAGGGGAGCCCACGCGGCGATCACCAAAACGAGGAAAGATGCCAACGCCCGGAGTGGGGCACAAGGGGTCTGTTGAGGAGCATCTCCTCGCGACGGCAAACTCCGTGGCATGAGGCGACTCTTGGTGCGAGGGCGAAAGCCGCGACGGCCGGGATACGACATCCGGGCCGCCTTGGACGCGGCGGTCCGCGGTTCTTCTTACCAACATCGTAGGAAGGGAACCAGCCGGAAACAACCGTCGGCGGCGGTGGGTGCCTGTCCAAAAATCCATGCTTTCCCGACAATCCTCTCTTTCGGCCAAGTTCCCGAGACTGAATCGATCCCCTTGATCCGGTAAAATGATATTCCCCTCATCGGTCGCTCGGCGCGGCGAAATGCCCCGCGCAGCCGACCGGGACGAGCCCAGGCGAAGGAGAACGCCCCAATGCCCCTGAAGATATCCGCCTTCCCCAAATGCTACCTCGACGAGATCGCCGGCAAGCGGTCGATGACCGTCTTCGACTGGATCGCCATGGCCGCGGACCTCGACGCCGACGGCCTGGAAATGTATGAGGGATTCTTCACCAGCTTCGAGGACGGTTACATCGACAGCGTCGCCGAGGTGATCCGCAAGGCGGGTTTCGCGATGCCGATGCTCTGCTGCTCCCCCGACTTCACCAATCCCGACCCCGACGGCCGCAAGCGCGCCGTCGACCGGCACATCGAGCTGATCGAGGTTTCCCGGCGTCTGGGAGGCGAGGGGACGGTCTGCCGGGTCCTCTCCGGCCAGCGCTATCCCGAGGTGGGCCGCGAGGAAGGGCTGGCCTGGGTCGTCGAGTGCATCACGTCGCTCCTGCCTATCGCCAGACAGAATGGCATCGTGCTCGGACTGGAGAACCACTACAAGGACGGCTTCTGGACCTATCCCGAATTCGCCCAGAAGCAGGACGTCTTCCTCGACCTCGTGCGCGCGATCCCCGACCGCGAGAGCTTCGGCGTGCAGTACGACCCGTCCAACGCGATCGTCGCCGGGGACGACCCGATCGAGCTGCTTGAGGCCGTCGCCGACCGCGTGGTCAGCATGCACGCCAGCGACCGCTTCCTGGCCGAAGGGACCACCCTCGACGAGCTTCGGCAGAGCGACGGGACCCTCGGCTACTCGGCCAACCTCCGCCACGGCGTGACCGGCAAGGGGCTCAACGACTACGACCGGATCTTCCGAATCCTGGCGGACCACCAGTACAAGGGCTGGGTGAGCATCGAGGACGGCATGAACGGGATGGGCGAGATGGCCGAGTCGCTCGCGTTCCTCCGCCGCATGAGCGAGAAATATTTCGGCGGCTGACAGCCGGCCGAAGTGACGATAGGAACTGCGGCGCGGCACAGCCTCCACAAGGGAAACAAGACCGACATGACGACCCAACGAGTTCGTACGGCGCTGGTGGGCTGCGGCAAGGTGGGGCAGATGCAGGCCCAGGCCCTGGCGAGCCTGCCCGAGTCCCATTTCGTCGCCGTCTGCGATCGCAGCGCCGACCGCGCCGGGGCGTTCGGCGAGCGTTATGGCGCGGAGCCGTTCACCGATCTTTCCGCCTTGCTGTCCTTCCTCAAGGAAACCGGCGAGCCGTCGGCCGTCTTCCTGTGTACGCCCCACCCGCTGCACGCCGGCGCGGCGATCCAGGCGGCGCGGGCCGGGGTTCACGTGCTGGTCGAGAAGCCGCTGGCC
>CALKTZ010000602.1 GCA_937997355.1 uncultured Planctomycetales bacterium
ATTCGAGCGGCTCCGCCGGGACGTCCGATGGGGGCGTCCCGGCGTCCTCGACGAGTACGGCGCCACCAATCCGGCCGAGTTCTTCGCCGTCGCCACCGAGTGTTTCTTCGAAAAGCCGTCGTCGCTGCGGCTCAAGCATCCGGAGCTTTATCGCGAGCTGGCGGCCTACTACGGGTTCGATCCGCTCCAGCTCCCCCCGCCGGACGATGAGGGAGGGCCGGAGCGTGCCACGATTCGAATGGTCGATCGGCGCGTGTTGCCGGCGAAGTTCAGCCCTCAATCGGCAGGTCGTGTCGGTCGGACCACTCGTTCCAGGAGCCGTCGTAGTTGGCGAGGCTGGGGTGGCCGAGGCGGGCCAGGTTGAAGAGGACGACCGTCGCCGCGACCCCCCCGTTGCAGTAGGCGACGACCGGGCGTTCCAGGTCGATCCCCGGCTGATACTCCTCGATCCTCCGGCGAACTTCCTCGACCGGCAGGAATCCCCCCCCTTGCGCGAAGAAAAGCTCGCGGGGGAGGTGGATCGCCCCCGGAATTCGCCCTCCTCGGGGGCCTCGCCGCTTGGCGCCGGTGTACTGCCCGGCGTCGCGGGCGTCGATGAGGTGGAACCCCTGGTCGCCGAGCCGGCCCGCAAGCTCCTCGGCGGTGAGCCGGCGTTCCGGGCGAGGCCGAGGGGTGAAGATCCCCGGAGGGTCCGGGGGTTGCCAGGGGCCGGATTCCACCGGACGATCCTCGTCGACCCAGCGGTTCCAGCCGCCGTCGAGCACCCGGACGTTGTCGTGTCCGTAGTAGGAGAGCGCCCACCAGAGGCGGGTGGCGAACTGACTGCCGGCGTGGTCGACGGCCACGACATGCCTGGTGGCGTCTCCGACGCCGCGCTCCATCATCGCCCGGGCGAACTGGTCGGGGGGGGCGATCTGCGCCGGCACCGGATCATTCACGTCCACGATATCCCGGGTCCAGTCGACGTAGGCCGACCCGGGGATGTGCGACGCGAGGTATTCGTCATAAGCCCCCTTGTAGTTGGCCTGCTCGATGCCGGGCTCCAGCGGGCGGGTGATGACATACCCCCGCATGTCGACAATCCGGACCTCGGGATCGTCGAGATGGTCTTCCAGCCAATCGGTCGAGACGATCATCGGTTCGGAATCACTCATGCGTGTGCCGCTCCTTGTTGAGAGCAGTGTTCGTTTGGATTGCACGCGGCCGTCGGATTTCAGAACCCCCCTGGGTCCCCCCTCCGAGAGGAGGGAGGTCATCGCGAACGGGCGCGGTTTTTTTGCCTCTCCCCCTTACGAAGGGGGAGTCGGAGGGGGGTCTTCGCGACGTCGGCAACGGCCGACGACCGAGCAGAACCGTATTTGTAGCAGATTTCGGGCCCATGCGGCAGGCGGTGTGCGAATCCGGTTGACCAAAATACACGCCCCGCGACGGTCAGGGCTTGAGGACCAGGATCTCGACCTTGCGGAACTCGATCGGGTGGCTTTCCGCCTGGAGGGCCAGGTAACCCTCGACGAGGGCGAGTTCGCCATCCTTGATCAGCTTCGCCCCGTTCTTGTCCTTGGGATCGAGCTGGGGTTTTTCATATTCGAGGACCGTCTTCCCCTCGACGATGTGGCGGATCACGCCGCCGCCGTGAACTTCCACCTCGACGGTCACCCACTGGTCGCCGGCGTAGGTCTTGGCGGTCGAGCTGGTGCAGTGGCGGGTGATGAGCTTGCCGTCCATCACGATATTCGTGCCGGGGGTGCAAACGTTGGCCGTCGGCCGGGGATCTCGGCCGTTCCCGCCGAGGTACTGCGCCTCGATCGAGACGGGGAAGTCCTGGTCCTTCTCCATCGTCTTCGGGTCCTGGCTGTGGAGCATGACGCCGCTGTTGCGGATCGCCCAACCCGGACCCCCCGGGCACTGATCGCCGACGAACCGATATTCCACCCGCAGGCGATAGTGCGAGTATTTCTCCCTGGAGAAGAGGTGTCCGAACTGCTCGTTGAACTGGGAATATTTGTCGTAGGAGACCTTCAGGAGCCCGTCTTCCACCCGGAAGGTCTTCGCCGGGTCGTCGCCCAGCGCCTGCCCTCGGATCTTGGGGGTCCAGCCGGTGAGATCCTTGCCGTTGAACAGGCTGATCCACTTGCCCGGCTCCGGCGGGGCCGCGCCGGCGCTGCCGACGGTTCCATGGCCCGCGAGCAGGCCGAGTGCCGAGAGCACGAGGAGCTTCGATCGGATCGGATTCCGCAAAGTGCCCGGTTGAGACATCTCGTTCATCCCTTTGATCGGCGAATTTTGGCAATGCTGCGCTCGGATGTCATACTATCGGGAGTCTGGGACCCTTGCCAGGAAGTTGAACCGACAATCCACGCTCCCCCTTCCGGGGGGCTCCAGACCCCAGTCGAGAGGTTCCGATCGCATGAAAGCCGCCGTCTTCGAGCGTTTTGGCGAGCCGTCCGAGGTATTGTCGATCCGAGAGGTTCCGACCCCCGAGCCGGGGCCGGGTGAAGTTCGGGTCAAGATGATTGCCACCCCGGTCAACCCGTCCGATGTCCTGGTGGCCCGGGGGCTTTACGGCGTCCTCCCCGAACTCCCCGCGACCCCCGGATTCGAAGGGGTCGGCATCGTCGACAAGGTGGGGCCGGGCCTCCTCGGTCGATTCGTCGCGGGCAAGCGGGTGGCCGCCATCAATTCCAAGGGGGGGAACTGGGCCGAGTACGCGATCATCCCC
>CALKTZ010000603.1 GCA_937997355.1 uncultured Planctomycetales bacterium
AAACGGGCATAGCCCGCCCGGAATACCCTCAGCGTCCGGACCAGCAGTTCCAACGCCGATGCCGTCATCTCCTCCGGGATTTTCTGGTCTCGCAGGCGATCGCCCAACTCCAAAAGCGCCGCCTGATTGCGCTCTCGCTCGCGGAGATCGGCCTCGATTTCGGCCTGATCGTCGGTCGGCACCAAGTGGGTGCGAATGCCCCGAGGTGTTCGAATCGCCAGCAAGAGAAACGCATTCCTGCCTCCCGGCGGCTGAATCTTCCTGGCGTGGAAGCGCAGCCCATCACGGCCGAGATCGCCGAAATCCCCCTCGATCTCAACCTCGTCGGCCGTGGCCGACCCTTCCTGAATCTGCTCGAGGAATCGGCGGAGCGGGGCGAGATCCCAACGGCGGCCGGCCTGATCGAAGACGACCCCGCCGACGATGTCATCGCCGGCCTCCCTCGCCCGCTCGCGGAACGCGCGGTTCGCGTGGAGGATTCGAAAATCTTCGCCGAGGAGGAGCAACGGCTCGGGCAACGCGTCGATCAGCTCGCGCGCGAAGGAGAGCGACTCTTCGTCAGGTGATTGGTCGGGATTGAGTATGGGCATGAATCGCGTGTCGATCCCCGGGGGTGGGCGTCTCTGTTGCTTTGGTCGACCCGGACCAGGCCCCTCGCCGAGCCTTCGAGTATTTCATTATGGTCGCGGGGGGGGCCGGGCGTCGATGCCGTCTCCCGTGCGGGTGCAGCCAACCAGGCCGATCGCTCCCTTCAGCTCGCGGAACTGTTTCGCGAAAAGGGGCGGATTCCCGGGGCGATTCCATTCCCGCGTTTTGGAGATTCGCACGTCGTGGTAAGATCTATTGGATCGGACGAACCCAGTCCTTTGATCAGCGATCATCCGATCATGAGCGGTCGTGGCGAGAGGACTGAGGCTCTTCCGGAAATCATCCGGGGAACTCCCCCACCTGCAACGGAGGCAGTTCGATGGCGAACCCCGCTTCATACCAGTCGATCAATGTCCGAGTCGCCGATGACGTCGCCATCGTGACATTTCGCGGGACCAACTCGATGTTCGAGGGGGAGAAGGTCGATATCGTCGCCCGGGAGCTATTCGACCTCCTGGAGACGGGTTCCGCCAGCAAGCTGCTGCTCGACCTAGGCAACATCTACTTCATGTCGAGCGCGATGCTCGCCCAACTCGTGCGAATGCACCGTCAGATCCAGTCGAAGCGGGGTCGGTTGCGGCTCTGTTCGCCCAGGCCGGCGATCCAGGAGGCATTCCGGGTCAGCAGGTTCGACAAGTTCTTCGAGATTTTTCCCGACGCGCCGACCGCCTTGAAGAAATTCTGAACCGACCCGGATTCCCCCGATTCAATGGCTTTGCAGCGAGCCGACGCGACGGGGGACCGCCCGGCCTTTCAGGGCCTCGGCTTTCTCGTCGGCCGCCCCCTCGTGATATTCGGCGTCGGTGTTCACCTTCCAGGTATCGTACCGGCCGACCCCCAGGATATTCCGCGCGGCGAGGAGCGCGGTCATCATCGAGTGGTCCTGGTTGTTGTACTTGTGCATGCCATTGCGGCCCGCCAATTCGAGGTTGGTCAGCCTCGACAGCCAGTTGCGGACGACCGCCAGGTGGGCCTGATACTCGTCGTCGTAAACCGGGTAGGCCTTGGGCATTCGCACGACGCAGCCGTCGACGACGTCGGCCGCTTTGACCAGTCCGATGGAGTCGATCTCGCGACGCCCCAGCGCGACGAGGTCGGCGTCGGACATGCTCCAGAAGTCTTCCGTGTCGTTGCAGAAGTATTCCAGGCCGAGGCTGGACTTCGAAGGATCGGGGACGAGATCCGGCGACCAGTTCTTGAAGTTCTGGATCCGGCCGAGCCGGACCTGCGGCTCGTGGATGTAGATCCAGTTATCGGGGAAGGTCTCGGGACGATCCACGATCAGGACGACGGTCAGGAAGTCGCGGTATTTGAGGGACTCGGCCGCCCGGAGCACCTCGGGGGGGGCGGGCGGATTCATGGAGCGGATCAGCTCCCGAATCGGCAGCGTCGAGAGGTAGTGGCTCCCCGAATAGCGGACGGTTCGCCCGTCGGAGCCCTTCGCCAGGAACGCGGTGACCGCCGAGCCGTCATGCTCGATCTCGACCACCTTCCGGTCCATGTGGACCGCTCCCCCCTGCTCTCGGATGCGGTCGCGGGCCTTTTCCCACATCTGGCCGGGGCCGAGCCGGGGATACTGGAACTCGTCGACGAGGGTCTTGATGACCTCGCCTTTCTTGCTGAAGAACCTGGGGACGAGCGCGCTCAGGACCGCGTTGACGAGGCTCAGGCCCTTGATGCGCTGGGCGGCCCAGTCGGCCGAGAGCTCGTTGGTGGGAATCCCCCAAACCTTCTCGGTATAAGACTTGAAGAAGGTTTGAAACAGCTCGCGGCCGAAGCGGTTGACGACCCAATCCTCGAAGGTCGCCTCCGGGCGGATCGGGGCGAGCCGGGCGGCGATGTAGCTGAGCAGGATTCGGGTTGCGCGGATCGGCCCGAGCTTGATCAGGGCGTCGGCCGGCTTGAGCGGATAATGGAAAAACTTGCGATCGTAATAAATCCGGCTCAGGCGGGAACGGGTGATGAATTGATCGCCTAGAATTTCTTGCCAGAGCGCGTTGATTTCCGAGCTCTTGGAGAAGAAGCGGTGTCCGCCAATATCGAACCGATAGCCCTTGTATTCGTCGGTGCGGCTGATTCCCCCGACGAGCCGGGGATCGGCTTCCAGGACGACACAGGATCGACCGTGCTTCGTCAATTCATAGGCGGCGGTGAGCCCGGCCGGCCCTCCTCCGCCGATGATCGTTTCATGCGAGGCGACGACCGCGGCCTCTTCATGGTCGACGATCCGAGTCCAGCGGTGTGGCAAACTCCCGGCGCGGATCGATTCAGACTGCGACGAACCCTTGTCCATTATACGCGCACCTCATCCTGAGGAACCTACCGCTGAGGCCGTGGCCAATCTCGAAGACGGTGATGTTGCTCTAGGACGAAGATCGTCAAGATCGGGCCGCGAGTTTTGGCATAAATTTGGAAAAGGGTCAACGCCGATCGATTGAAGGACGTAGAAGAGAAAGTGTGGCTTGACCAGGAGGGTACCTTTTCCTAATTGATTCGATCAGCCGTGCTCCGGATTCTTTACCGTATTTGTTTTGTTAGGGTTGCAGATAGCTTTTCTTGACGTTCCGTCGCAATGGCGCGGTCACCGGCTCCCGTCTCTCCACGTTTCACGGAATCCGGTGCGACACGGTTCG
>CALKTZ010000604.1 GCA_937997355.1 uncultured Planctomycetales bacterium
AATCAGTGCGGTTCACGATCGGATACGCAGGGCTATACTTCGTTCGGCGGTGGTCTCCCGACCCCGCCGAAACCCACGACCGAAGGTCTCCATGGAGGCTTTCACATCGGCCCGCGGAAAAGGGGACAGGCACGGCGCTCCGCTTCGAGCCAGTCCCCGTTTCCGCTCCGGCCCGGTCTGGAAGGCCGTGCGCAATCCGCTCGTGAACCGTTCTAGCCCAAACCGAACAATCCACCTTACCTCTCCGGGTGTGACAGGCTCCTGCTTCCTCCCTTCGCCCCTCTTGCCGGGTGCCGGGTGCCGGGACGCGGGGCGCCCGCCCGGCGGGAGATCCGACGCGATGGCGAAGACGAGCGATTACCTGGCCCTCGACCTGGGGGCCGAGAGCGGCCGGGGACTTCTCGGGCGGTTCGACGGGGAACGCCTGACCCTGGACGAGATTCACCGATTCCCCAACGGCCCCGTGAAGCTCTTCGACACGCTCCACTGGGATCTCCCCCGGCTCTTCGAGGAGATCAAGGTCGTGTTGCGCAAGGTGGCGGCGGCCGGCGCGGGGAACCTCGACGCCATCGGCGTGGACACCTGGGGGGTCGATTTCGGCCTGGTGGGGCGCGGCGAAACCCTGCTCGGCAACCCGGTCCATTATCGAGACTCCCGGACCGACGGCATGCTCGATGCGGCCTTCGCCCAGGTGCCCCGCGAGCGGATCTATGAAGTCACCGGCCTGCAATTCTTGCCGTTCAACACGGCCTATCAACTGCTGGCGATGAAGCGGGCGAACTCGCCGCTCCTGGAAGTCGCCGAGACCTTGCTGCTGATGCCCGACCTGCTCGGCTGGCTCCTCACGGGGCGACGGGCGGTCGAACGCACCAACGCCTCGACCACCCAGCTCTACGACCCCCGGGCCGGAGGATGGTCGGACGAATTGTGCCGGAAGCTCGGCCTTCCTCGCGAGATCCTCCCCGAGCTGATCGATCCCGGCACGGCGCTGGGGAGCCTGCGGCCGAGCCTCGCCGAAGAGGTCGGCCTGAGTCCGAATCTGACGGTCATCGCGCCTGGGACGCACGACACCGCCAGCGCGGTCGCGGCGGTCCCGGCGAAGGTATCTCGTTCGGCCGAAACGGGTTCGGGCTCGCAGTCGCCCGACTGGTGCTACCTGAGCTCGGGGACCTGGTCCCTTTTGGGCGTGGAAATGCCGCGCCCGGTCATCACGCCCGAAACTTTGCGGTATAATATCACCAATGAAGGGGGCGTGGCGGGGACGACCAGACTCCTGAAGAACATCATGGGTCTGTGGCTCGTCCAGGAATGCCGTCGAACCTGGGCTCGCGCCGGTCACGAACTATCGTACGAGGATCTCACGGCGAGGGCTCAGGTCTCCCCACCTTTCGCGGCGCTCGTCGACCCCGACGACCCGTCGTTCCTGGCCCCCGGCGACATGCCGTCGCGGCTGGCGGCCTACTGCCGGAAGACCGGCCAATCCCTCCCCTCCGACGAGGGGGCCATCATCCGCTGCTGCCTCGACAGCCTCGCCCTCAAATACCGCTGGACCATCGAGCGGCTCGAAGGGATCATCGGCAACAGGATCGAGACGATCCACGTCGTCGGCGGCGGCAGCAAGAACACCCTGCTCTGCCAGCTCGCAGCCAATGCCTGCGGGCGTCCG
>CALKTZ010000605.1 GCA_937997355.1 uncultured Planctomycetales bacterium
GTGAGACCGGGCCGATTCAAACTTCGCGGTCAACTCGTCTCGCTCTCGCTCGGTGATGCGATCGGGGAGTCGATTGCGATTGGGCTCGTAGCCCGACTCATTGAACGGCGGGATGACCAGGATCGGCAAGGCATTGATTTGCTCGCAATAGCCGACGATGGCCTCGATACGCTGCCGGAAATCGTCCAGGACGGCCGCGAATTCCGAAGGGGTGAAGACCGGCGGATCGATCAATCGGGGATGGGCCACCGGGGCCGGCTTCCCCCCTAACCGATTCTTGCTGATCGTTTCATAGACCAGGCGGCAGAGTGGGGAATGCAGGCTCATGTCGTAGAGCCGGCCGAGGACCGGGTTCAGCGGGGCCTCGCTCAGACCGGCATTGCGATCGGACTCGAATCGCGAGAGGAACTCGTTGTTGCCGCTATTGATGATGATCGCGTCGGGGCGTCGCTTCAAACCCGCGAGCAACTGGTGCATCTTCTCCAGGTTGGCCCCCATGCGGGCCAGGATTTCGACATGGGCCGTCTTGCCGGGGATCGATCGTTCGATCTCCCGACCGACGATCTGGCCGATCGAAAGCCTGGGATTGTAGGGGTAACCCAGGGCCGCCGAACCGCCGATCACCACCAGCGAGAGGTCCCGTTTCCGGCCGTCGGATGAAACCACGGCCTCTTCCGAAAATCGGGTCGGCAAGCGCGGGAACCGATGGATCCAGGACAGCCAGCCGGCCGCCGTCAACTCCGCGAGGACCAGGCAAATCAGCAGCGTCGATCCCGAGATCAGGACTTTCGCCACGACTTTCCTTCGGAACAGGCTCCGGCGATTGGTGAGAATCCCCCAAACCAGCACTGCGAACGTGATGATGGAGAAGGCAAGCGAAGACGCATAGGCGACCAGGAACGTTCGGAGGAAGCGTTCCGTCAGGGTACGGGCCAGGTCCTTGGGGACCAGGGGCATCCAAACGATGCCCAACGCGACGCAAGCGACGAAGATGAGCGCCGCGCCGAAAATCGACGCCCAGAGCCCAATCCGCCCCCAGTTCAACGTTGGGCGGCTTGGACCGGTCGTCGCACTCCCCTCTCCATCGAAATCCATCGCCCCGGAAGCCTCCCGCCTGGTGTCATCCCCTGGATTGATCCAGGGTTATCCTTGAATCCTGAAATGGGAAATTCTCGATCGTACCGTGCGTCATTCCTTCAGGCTAGCTTGGCAACCGCGAGCTATGCTCGATTGCGCGCCCCGGGAAATGAGCCCCTTGTGACGCCCACGTCACCGAGGCGATCATGAAGGGTGTTGCCATCGCCGAGTTCGTTTCGATTCCTCGTCTCGCCGGGTATATCCATGAAGCTCAAGTCGCGACTCTTCCTTGTCGTCGTCCTTCCTCCACTTGCCGCGATCGGCGCCGGTTTTGTGCGAGGGGCCGAGCCCGCCGGAGCGACCGAACAGGATTCGAAAATCCGCGCGGAGGCCGAGCGTTTCACCAAGGCGTTCAATGCGGGCGATGCCAAGGGCCTGGCCGAACTGTTCACCGTCGACGCGGAGATGATCGACGAGCACGGCGACCGCGTCCAGGGGCGGGATCACATCCGAGACCTTTTCGAAACCATGTTTGAGGAACAGGTCGGCGCCAAGCTCACGGTCAACGTCGAGTCGCTCCGATTCCTCGGCCCCGACGCCGCCAAGGAAGAGGGGCACTCCCGGCTCATCCTGCCGGGGGATGGCGCGCCCATCACCCGGCGATACACGGTCCTCTATGTCAAACAGAACGATCGTTGGTTCCATTCCAGCGTCCGCGAGGAGCTCGACCCGGTCATCAATCCGCGTGAGCGGCTCGAAGAGTTGAAATGGATGGTCGGCGATTGGATCGACGAAAGCGCCGACTCGACCGTCACGGTCGACTGCCGATGGACGGAGGACCAGAACTTCCTGCTCCGCGACTTTCAGGTTCTCGTCCAGGGAAAGACGACCATGAAGGTTTCGCAGCGAATCGGCTGGGACCCGCTGACGAAGCAGATCAAGTCTTGGGTCTTCGACTCCGAGGGGGGGTACGGCGAAGGGTTATGGTCGCGCGAGGGGGATCGCTGGATCATCAAGTCCACCGGGGTCCTCCCCGACGGGCGAACCGCCACCGGGACCAACGAAGTCGTTCGCGTCAGCCCCGACCTCTGCCGATGGGTCTCGCGCGATCGAACCGTCGCCGGCCAGATCGTCCCCGACCACGAAGCCTATGAGCTG
>CALKTZ010000606.1 GCA_937997355.1 uncultured Planctomycetales bacterium
GGCGCAGGATCGCGCGCATGTCCTCCTCGGTGCGTTCTCCGGGCCGATAGGCGATCACCCCGACTTCCATGCCGGATGACGTGAGCAGGTCGCAAACGAAGTCGGCGGGATCCAGGCCCGCCTCCCGCGCCCCTTCCACGATCGACTTCCCCTCGGCCCATCGCCAATCCGGGTTCGCCACGGCCGTGACGGTGGTGATATCGAGCGGATAAGCCCCGTTCGTCGGGAACCATTCGGCCTTGAGCTGGTCGCGAATCTTGCGGTCGCTCAGACGTTCCAGGGTGGCTTCCACCGGCCCCTGCTGCACCCAGGGGGGCAAGGAAACCATCCCCAGGATGGTACTGCCCCGCAGATAGGGATACGAGTCGAAGGTGAGATCGAGGCCGCGCGCCCGCCCCTGATCGATGAGGCCGAGCAGGAGGTCGGCCGGGCCGTTGTAGTGGGAGACATGCGCCGGGACATCGGCCCCTTCCGCGATCTCGCAGAGCTCGCGCATGCCCACCTCGGTGCGCGGGCCGTACGCCCGGATGTGGCTGACATAGACTCCGTCCTGATCGGCGATCGCCTTGCAGAGCGCGATCAGCTCGCGCGCGTCGGCATAGCGGCTGGGGATGTAGTCAAGCCCGGTGGAGAGCCCGACGGCCCCTTCGTCCATCCCCTGACGGACGATCTTCTGCATGGCACGCAGCTCGTCGTCGGTCGCCGGGCGCGGGTCGAGCCCCATCACTTCCATCCGGACGTTCCCATTCGGGATCAGGTAGGCGACGTTGAGCGCCGTCCGCCGATTGAACTGGGAGAGGTATTCATCCACGCTCCCCCACAGGGAGCCGACGCTCGCCGGGTTGGCATTGAACCCGGCCGTGTAGCGCCTCATGTAGTCGAGGGTGGCCGGCGATGCCGGGGCAAACGACGATCCATCCTGCCCGATGATGTAGGTCGTGATCCCCTGCTTCAACCCGGCCAGGTGGACCGGATCGGCCAGGAGCATGAGGTCGCCGTGGACGTGGGCATCGATGAAGCCGGGGACGACGTAAAGGCCCGTCACGTCCAGGGTGCGCGCGGCGGTCGCGCCGTCGAGACGGCCGATGTCGCCGATCATCGTCTCCAGGATCGCCACGTCCGCCCGGTACGGAGGCCCCCCCGAACCGTCGATCACCCAGCCGTTCTTGAGGATCAGATCGAAATTCATCGGCTTCCTTAAGTCGTATCGGAGCCCGGAACCGGTGCCGGCAGGGCCAGTTCTTTCCACAAATACCAGCTCGCGATCGTCCGGTATGGCCGCCAGTGCTCGGCGAGCGCGTGGCATTCCGCGGGCTTCGGAAGATCCTCCAATTGGTAGAGCTTCCGAAGGCCGGCCCGCACACCCAGATCACCAACCGGCAAGATATCGGGCCGATTGAGCGAGAACATCAGGAACATCTCGGCCGTCCAGACGCCGATCCCCTTGATCGAGACCAGGGAGGCCACGATCTCCTCATCGGTCCAGGAATCGTCGAAGGCGTCCACCGGGACCTCTCCGGAAGCGACGGCCTCCGCCAGATTGATCACGTAGCGAGCCTTCACGCCGGAGAGCCCGGCCGTCCGGATCGTCGCTTCTCCCAGGGCGAGTAGATTGGCCGGAAGATGGGCTTCCCCCCCCCCGAGTTGCCGGAGCCGGGCGTCGATCGACGCGGCCGCCTTCGTGGAAATCTGCTGCCCCACGATCGCCCGGACGAGCGTGCTGAATCGATCGGGCTGCGGGGCCAGCAAACAAGGCCCGACCCGATCGATCACCGCTTTCAGCCGAGGGTCGGCCTTCCTCAAGTGGCGGAGCGCGGCCTTCCAGGGGTCGGCCCCTGCTTCGTTGCGATCCGTCTTCTTCGCCCTCGCGCGAGCCATGACCGGTATCCGCTCCTTTCCCATCCCGGTGGGGCTCAAATGCCCGTCCGGTCCCCGGGTTTTCGCTTTTAGCGACAGCCAGCGGAAATGGGGACTGGCTCTACGGTACGCCGCGTGCCTGTCCCCATTTCCGCTCGGGGCCTACGATATCGCCCCCGCGTTAAGCACTCACGGGATAGGGCCGGCCAAGCTTGAATTGCGGATTCGCCTCCAGATACGCCTTGAGTCGCTCGGGACGATTGAGCGCCTGGGGGATGAAGGCGATCGCATGCTCGATCCGCTCGTCGGGCTCGGCGCAACTGAACCGGAGGAAGCCCGCGCCGGCCTCGCCGAAACACTCACCGCCGAGGCAGGCCACGCCGAAGGCGTCGTCGGCCCCTTCGAGCAGATAGAGGGCCAGGCCGTGCGACGTGATCCCGAGCTTGTTGCAGATCGGCCGGGCATCCGGGAAGACGTAGAACGTGCCGTTCGGCTGCGCGACTCGGAAGCCGTCGATCTTCTTCAGGCCGTTGCTCAATAGCTCGACCTTGCGGCGGAACCTCGCCATGTAATCGTCGCGGGTTTCCTGGTCCTTCTCGAGCGCGGCCTGCGCGGCGATCTGGGCGAGGGGCGGGCTGCACGA
>CALKTZ010000607.1 GCA_937997355.1 uncultured Planctomycetales bacterium
GGTGCGGGCCGTCTTCATGACGGCCCGACACTCGGGTTGACTGTTTAGCTGACGCGGGCCGCGTGACGGCGACGCAACCCATAGAGGCCGGCCATCGAAAGGCCCAGGGCCATCGAGATCATGGTCGAAGGTTCGGGAACCGCCTGGATTTCAACCCCGAATTCCGTCGTGAGGCCCCACCCCGCATTACTGAGGCCATAATTCTGAGCCCGGCTGAAGATGCCGTTGGCATCGCCGTTGTAAGAATCCAGGGAACCGGATCCCGAATCGGCGACGATGTTCGTCCGCACGATGTCGACGAGAAGGTCGCCGGCGGAAGGATCGTAGGTGAAGGTAGAACCGCCGCCGGCTCCTGCCACGATCGTGAATGACGAACCCGTCGGTCCCGACAGGTGAACCGTGGCGAAAACCACCGCGTCCGAGCCGGGATTGTCGTCCAGGTCGGTCGTATTCAGGGCGTCAACCGGGTGCCTCGACGTCGACAGGCTGAATGAATAGTCGGCTTCCGTGAAAACCGCCCCGGCGGTGGATGTGTTGAAGAACGTGAGCGAGTTGATGGTCGTGATACCGGAGAAGAACGAGCTGTCGTAAACCTGCTGGTATCGCGTGCCCGGGGTTGCCAAAACACCGTCGGAGGTAAATGGGAAGATGTTCCCGGCCGTCGGATTGTCGCCGATCAGGATTCCTCCCTGAGCCGATGTCACAACGGTCAATAGGAGAGTTCCAACCAGCGCGAGGGTGGAAGTCCGTATGAAGTTTGCCATCAATAAACATCCAATATTGAAGTGTCCAATGCCCCCCCACGCTTCGACTCGGCCACGTGCCTTGCCACCCGAAACATCGTGGGGAAGGGAAACCTATCGAAAGTCATCAGACAGGAGAAAAGTCTGTCAGTAATAAATACCGATAGCAAGCGAATAGTTGCGATGTGGCACAAATGTATCAAACGAGGCAAAAAAAAGCCTTTCAGTGGTCAGATTATGCTTTTTCAGACTCGTCTGAAGGGATTATGGTTTTTTTCTCTTGACAACCAGCGTGCTCGCCTGCTCGCATTTTGTCTTTCAGCGTGCCCGGGATGCTCATCCCATTGAACACAAAAACGGCATTTGCGTCAAAAACCGCTCCTGATTTCGGCAAAGAAAGATCGATCGGGATGTGCCGATAGCAATCACCCGTGCGTACAATTGCTTGGAAATGAACGAATCGCGATGTCGATAGTGTTTCAAATACGATCGAAACGACTCATAGTGATTCAAATTAATAATTACGGAATCTGTCGCTACGCGACATGGAATTCGAGCCGGCCGTGAGGTGGCTGCCAAGTCGTAATTGCTTGTCTTTTTGAGCTTTGCGCGATGTCGAACCCTTCGGAAAATGAGCGGTTCGATGCTTGCGACCAGGCCGTCAGGCGCTCCTGCGCACATGAACTGGTTGTTTCGCCGTCGAGATCCGTCGAAAAGACGGGAAACCGCGATCGCTCCCGTTCCCTTCCTCGATAATCGTCCGCATACTGGGGCGGATCGCGGGCGTCGAGATCGCGTCGATTCGCGCCGCGAACATTCGAGAAGTCGAGGTTTCCATGAGCGAGCGGATCATCTTGCGGACGGGGGAGGCCCTGGTCGAGGGGGCCGAGGATTATCTGTGTGCCGAGCCCGAGGTGGTCATCGGCGAGTTTGACGGGCCGGTCGGCCAGGCGTTCGCCAACCTGATCGGCGACCAGGCCAAGGGGCACACCAAGGTCTTCGCGATCCTGAATAGCGACGTCCAGGTCCGCCCGGCGACGATCATGGTTTCGAAGGTGACGGTGAAGAGCGGCAAGTACACGAACATCCTGATGGGGACCGTGCAGGCGGCCATCGCCCACGGGGTGTTGGATGCCGTCCGCGCCGGGGTGATCCCGAAGGAGAAGGCCAACGACCTGGGGATCATCTATTCGGTCTGGCTCGACCCTTCCGTGACGGAGGTGGAACGGGTCGATCACAAGGGACTCTTCGAGGTGCATCGCGAGGCGACCTTGAAGGTGATCACCAAGGCGATGAAACACGAGCCGACCATCGACTGGCTGCTGGAGAACCAGGACAAGGTCGAGCACTACTTCCACGAGCTCGGGGTGAAGGGGGAGCTTTGAGGCACGATCGAATCGAATCCTCTCTTAAAATCCCTCGCGTTTTGAGCCGGGGGGGATGGCGGCGGCATCATCTCGACGTTTGACAGACGGACGGTCTCAAGATCGCTCGCCGATCAACCGGGCGAGCGTGTCGCGGCATCCCGCGGAAATTCGTCGGAAGTCGGCACCGAGCCCGCCCTCTTCGCGGAGGCGAGACCAATATTTTAGCGCGTGATTCGCCGCGTCGTGCCACAGGTGCAGGTTCAATGCGGTAGGCGGCCGCGGGGCGAATTGCCTCTCGACCAGGCTCGCGCCCGTCGGCGCGAATACCATCGGCAGCATGTCGTACACCGGCGTCGGGATCAACGCCAGCTGCCTCGCCTCCTCAGTGAAGAAGCAAAAGTTGCCGAAGTGCCTGTCTGTGTTCCCGATGAGATCGCCGAAGGTGTCCAGCCAGATCATCCGGTCGGCATCTCCGGCGTTCATGATCAAGGACGGTTCGTCGAGCATGCGCCGGCCTGCTCTGCTCCAATCGTCGAAATCATCGCCGAGATAGTGGCAGTTGATGGCGTACAGCGAGATCACCCCGCGACGACCCCGCCCGCCGATTCGGTCGAAACGCTCTACCTCCAGGTATCTGCTCCCGTCGAGGTCGAACCACTCCGAGTGCGTGACGGGAATACCGGCTTCCCGCAGCACTTCCATGGCGAGGTGTTCGCAGACGAGCAAGTCACGCCACCTGTCCGCCGCCGCGCCGTCGCCGCCGGCGAATTTCACCAGCAGGTGTCGGCCTTCGGAATCGACGGTGAACTTGGGATGCTCTCCGCCTGCCGACGAACCCGGTTGACCGGCCATCGCGCCCATGGCGAGGCTCGGGTAATCCGCCCTGGTGTATGTCCGCGGTTGTCCCTCGAGGAAACGGTTGAGCGACTCCTCCCCGATGATCAGGTTGCCGACGCAATCTTCGCCTCGCATCGCCAGCGCGATCAATTGGTGGTCATCGCTCCAGTCGAGGATGCGGCCTGGTAGTCTCAATTCCGGGTAGAGAGTCGGGAAGCCACGTCCGATGTAGCCCTGCGGTCGCATGTCTTCCACGAAGGAGGGCAGTCCGGGGAACGACTGGCCGTCCCCCGATTCTCGCTCCAACCAGCATCCGCCTCCCGCGAGAAAGTGCAGGACCCCATGCCGGTTCGGGTGGCCGCGCTCGTCCACGCGGAAGATGGGCGAATGGCGTCCGAGCCCGGCAATCTCCCGAGGCAACGCATAGCGAGTCGCCACACTCCGCCCGAATCGACAAACGCGAGGGCCCGCTTCGCGCATGAGGCGAGACATCACCGGCTGCGAGATCCCGAGTTCCCTCTGAATCTCCTCCCCGCGCAACAGCCCACGTCCCCTCAAGACTCGAAGGAGCCGCTCCAGCCGTTCCACTGATTGCTCCGAATCGCTTTCTGAATAGCTTTTTTTGTTCGATATCTCATTTTAAGAATGACTTGAGTAAAATCAACGAGCGGAATTCGAATGGCTCTTTGAATTGCTAGCTCATTCGAAAAATCCTTCGAAGACGAAAATTGATCTTCGTGATCCTCATCCTCTTCAGCCCGGAATTGCCCCCAGTTGCATCATCAGGCCCAGGGTGTCCATGAGGATTCGGGTCTCCTTGATCCGCCCGGCCACCAGTCGGTCGATCACCATCCCCCAGACGGACACGCGTCGTCCGGTTGGAGTGACGCCGAGGAACGTCCCTTGATGGGTTCCGGACCAGACGAATCGGGTGAGCACGCGGTCGCCGTCGGCAAGCTGCTCCTCGACGGTCCAGCGCATGTCGGGGAACGCGGAACGCATGCCTCGCAGGATATCCTGCAAGCCCGATAGGCCCGGACCCTGGCCCGGGAATGGCTCTTGCTCGACCACATCGTTCCACACGAACCGATCCGCCCCGTCGATGTCACCCTGGTTCAGAACCTCATCGATGAATTGGCGAACGATTGCGGCATTGTCGGGCATGCAGGAAGCTCCGGTGCAGATGGCTAGTTAGCTCGCCGAACAGCTTGCGATTCAATTGCCACTTGGCGCACGATCGGCTGCAGCTGCTTGTTGAGCAGCGTCGGCTGCGACGCATTTAAAGCTTCCAAGTTCTTCGGAGCTAGTGAATCGATCGAACAACTCTTGGAGAAATGGAGAAGCAGTAAGATTACCTTTGTCCACGGCTTCTCTAAGGAATGATGCTACCATCACGCGAAATGTGTTGGATGCGAGCACGCGGCGAATATCGAAATCAATAAAGTTTGAGCGTCGAACATTACAGGTTGAGCAGAGCAGTCGCAAGTTGCTCCAACTGGTGTCCCCCATGAGCGACCTGGGCCAGAAGTGATCCATATGAATGGCGGCGAAGTCATCGCTCGTGAAGCTCCCCTTGCACAGAGGACAAACAATCAAACCAGTTCTGTGAGAAAGACGACGCCAGGCTACATCTTTCCACTCGCGCGGGAATACGTCACGCCTAGGATCATGAGGGAAGTCGGCCGGAGGAGGTCCGAGGCCTAAATTGTCTCCTTGATCAGATCGCATAACCGCCTCACTGCAAAAATCTGCTTGGCCTGTCCCTTCCATTTGCCCCGCGCAGATGGGTAGGTATCTCCAAGCAATTCATGAATTTGTGTTGGTCCACTATTAAGAAGAATTTGAAGCTTCGTCCATTGATTTTCCGTAACTTCATTAGGGGAAGAAAATATCTCTGGAAGCCGTGATAGGACGAAGGCAAACTTCGTTGCCGAATTAGTGTTAGTGGAAGGAACGTTCATACGAATAGTGTTAAACCAGAGCTCAAATGTCGCAAAAAGTGATTTGAGTTTTGCAAGATCCGGAAGGAAATGTACCGTATTTTGATTGGTGTCCTCTTGTTTTAACTGGGCGGTATAGAGGTCCAAAACCGAGGCTGTACTACCATCAGCGATGACACCAGCAACATTTTGGGTAACCCCGCTACTGAGAAGGCCCTCGACAGAGTTTGTTGTAGACGCGACCAAATACCAAAGGAACATCTGCGAGGGGTTTTGCCCACCAGAAAGAAGAGAATCCTTCCACCACGTAAGCCATTTGTGATGGTCTTGCCACGGATATTTCAATCCATGCGCTGTCTGGGCGGCTTGGAGCATCCGCTGAGAACCTTCCCGCGACGGATCGAATACTCCCGCAAGTCGGATGAATGTGACCCTGGCAGAGTCTCCAAACTGAGATAGACGGAGATCCTGCGCTGACAGAGGTACGCCAGCCTCGTTGATTCGCCTAAAGACTTCGAGGCGGAGGCCCCGAGTTAATCCACTCGGCAGTGAGATTATGTTGAGTTCGTAGTCCTCGATTCGATCGCGTAACTCTGATGGTAACTCGCTGAACAGCCTTCCTGCAATCAGAGGAGCTACGTTCTCGCTATACTCTGCATCCGCTTCTGGAGCGAGTTTAAACTTCCCATCGAGAAAATCTTCAATCGTGCGCAGGCGTTGTTGACCGTCGATGATTTCGCGCCTGCTCGGATCGTTTTCGGACGGACATAGCATTACTGGTGGAACGGTAAGACCATTAATGATGGATTCAATGAGGAGCGATTTTTTAACGATATCCCATTGCGATTCGTCTCTTTGAAAGTCTGGAACATAGTAATGGCCTCGCTTCATACTCTTAACAATAGAATCGATTCTGGAGCCGGAAGCAGACGTCTGCCCTTGAACGAGTGGTTTGAAATTATTCACGATTGTGCCTTTTTACAAAT
>CALKTZ010000608.1 GCA_937997355.1 uncultured Planctomycetales bacterium
GTAGTCGAGCTTCTTCACGAACAGCTCGCGGCCGATCCGCCAGGATTCCCCCGATCGCGGCAAGACCTCGGACTTGAGGAACTCCAGGTGCGATCGCAACGCCTCGACGATCTTCGCGGCCTTCGCCCCCAGCTCCCCCTTGCCAACCGGCTCCCCCGCGAGCGTGAAGATTTCCTGCTCGTAGAACCCGATCGCCCCCTCGGCCTGGCGGATCGCGGTCTCGGTCTTCACCTTCGGGGGATTCTTCAGGGTCGAGCGGGCCACCCCCACGATCCCCGGGACCTTGTCCATCCGGGCCAGGGCGTTCGCCAGGTTCACGGCCTTCGGCAAGGTCGATTGCGTGAAGAGCAGATAGACCCCTTCGGTCAGGTAGTCGCCATAGATCCGGGGGTCGTCTTCGAAGGGGTGGAAGGTCTCCATCTGCCAGATCGACGATTTCAGCGAGCTTTCCAGGATCGCGTAGTCGATCCGCCCATCCTCGGAGAGCCCCTGAGCGTCGACCTTTCGCGGCAGCGCTTCGAGCGTGGCCTTCATGAAGGCGAGCAGCTCGGCGCGGGCCTTGGGGGAAATGTCGTCCAGCTCCTTGTCGAAATCGTGATTCCCCGCGCGGGTCGCGGTCAGCGGCTGACGCCGGAAGACCTCGCGCAGATATCCTTCGAAGAACTCGGCGAGCCCGGCATCCTGAGACCCGGCGGGCGGCTTCGACTGGTTCACCGGTTCGGCCCCTCGCGCATGATGACCTCCGACGTCAAGGCCCAGCCCGCAGGATGCGATGACGATCGCCCATCCCAGGCGAGGCCGGCGTGATCGAGGATGGCCGCCGGCCGTTTCGGTGTGTTCGCCCTGATCGTGAACCGTGGACCGCATCATGCTTCTCATCGGGGTTCCTCGGACTGTTCCAGCATCTCGATGGGAGCACCGCCCGGATGCTCCGGGGCTCCCGCCGGTGGACGTTCCATCTCAGACGGATCGAGATCCGATGTCAAGCTGACGGTCGTCGCGTCGGCGTGATAGAATCAAACCCTGGATCGTCGTCCCAGGCTCGGGTCCCGAGGAATCTTTGCACGCGATGAATAGGTCTCTCCCCTCGGACGCAGCCTCAGCGGGTCCCGAGTTGTCGAAGAAGTCCGCACCGACCAGGATTGCGATCCTCGCGCCGGCGATCGCTCTCGGCGGGCTCCTCATCGCCGGGATCTGGAGATCCGGCCAATCCTCGATTCCCCCGCAACCCCTCTCGATGGCCGGAACCCCGGTGGCCAACTCGGCCTTCATCGGTTCAAAGGCTTGCCGCCAGTGCCACCCCGGCGAGTACGCGGCCTTCCAGGGCTCCGGGCATTCCAGGACCCTGGCGCGGGCCGGCGAAACCGAGGTCGCCGGCAAGATCGACGGCCATGTCTACGACGATCCCGAGAATCCCGGCGTGAAGTGGCGCTACACCCGGGACGGGAAGCAGCTCATCGCGGAGAGGCAGGAGGGGGAGAAACATCTCCGGGCGATCCTCGACTACGCGCTCGGCTCCGGGAATCACGCCATGACGTTCGTCTCGCTCTCGAAGGACGGGAAAATCCCCCCTTCGGGGGAGGAGCATCGGATGTCGTACTTCGCCCATTCGGACACGGTCTCGCTCACGCCGGGACACATCCGCAAGATGAACGAGCCGGGGAAGACGCCGACCGGCCTGCACCTCCCCCCGGCCGGCGTGCTCGACTGCATCGAATGCCACGGCACCCAGACGGTCCCCCCGATCAAGAAGGGGCTGACCCCCGAGACCATGATCCCCAACGTCTCGTGCGAACGCTGCCACGGGCCGGGGCGGGCGCACGTGGAGGCGGCAACCAGGCTCGCGGCGAGCGGCGGCGATGGGAGCGATCTTCCTTCCCTGGCGATGCCCTTCAACGGCGAGGAGGACGGCACCAAGCAGGTCGCCATGTGCGGCCATTGCCACCGATTGCCGAGCATGATCCCCACCGACTGGATCCGCACCGACAACGCCACCCTGGCGCGGTTCCCATCGGTCGGCCTCTCGTTCTCGGCCTGCTACACGAAGTCGGCGGGCACCCTCTCCTGCACCACCTGCCACGAGCCCCACGGCCGGACCTCGACCGACACCGCCGCCTACGAGGCCATCTGCCTCTCTTGCCATACTGCACAGGAAGAAAAAGGAAAGCCGGCCTCGCTCGAACCCACGGCGAGCACGACCAACAAGCCCTGTCCGGTCAATCCTCGCAACGGCTGCGTCGAATGCCACATGCCCCTGCGGAAACCCTCCGAGGCCGGCCTCCGCTTCACCGACCACTGGATCCGCAAGCCCGACCCGCCGGCTGGGCAATAAAGCCCCTTGATTTCTCTGTTCGGCACGTGCCATCGGACGGCCCCGCCGAAAGGGCCAACCGAAGGTCTCAAAATCAATCCGTCCCCCTTACCAAAGGGGGACTATAGGGGGTCGATGACGCGGAGGCTTCGCATCGGAGAACTCCCCCTGTATCCCCCTCCCAGTGGGGGGACGTGTTTTTTGCCGAGGCGATGAAATTTCCGGGTGCCGCGTGCCGTGCTGGCACGAACTTGGGATCGGCCGGTCCCCATTTCCGCTCCGTCCCAATCCGGTGAAAACCGTGCGCCGTCCGATCATGAACCGACCTGATACCCCTCGAAATCTCCTCAAACAATTCGTTGCTTTCCGGCATCGTTCCCACATTCACTCTTGCCATCTTCCATTGGATAATTTAACATTTCGCCACATTTGAGATTCCACGAATGCCGCGTCGCAGGCGGCATCGGCTAACTTTCCAGGCTTACAACACGAGGGATATGCGATGAAGCAGTGGATCCGACCGACGGCAGCACTTCTTGCGATCCTGGTCATCCATGCGGTGCCGGCGAACGCGGGAGTAAGTTTCGACAACTCAGTCCCCGGCACCATCACGGTCAACTGGGATGAAACATTCACCATGACGGGCAGCAATGTGGCGGTGGGGACCGCCAATTACCTTTTCATCATCTTCAAGGATACCTTCTTCACCAGCGACGGGACGGCCTTCGGGGCCGCTGTCCTCTCCGCGAATCAGACCGTCAGCATCAATGGCGGCCCGGCAAATCCCGTCTCGCTCTGGACCGGCTGGCAGTATCGGGGCGGTCCGGAATTGAATTACGATCAGGAGGATTCGCTGTTCGGTTTCGATAACAGTTCCCTCCCGTCATTCAACGTCGGCGACACCTTCCGCTGGGTCGGCACGATGACATTCCCCGAGACGGGCTCGGTCCTCCGGATGCCGGACATCGCTTCGGGATCGACGACGACCGCATATCTCGCGAACTATCTCGGAGTATGGTCGGACATCATCGAGACGACCGTGACCGTGAATGCGAGCGCCATCCCCGAGCCTTCGTCGCTGGTCTCGGTCGGCATCGCGGGGCTCGTGGGCCTCGGCTATGGCGTGCGTCGTCGCAAGCGAGTCGCATAAACCCGAGCAGAGCCGTTACTTCACCACCGCGCTCGACCGCACCCCGGCCTCCACGCCGGGGTGTTTGCGTTGGTGGGATCGTCGATCGAGCGGACAATGATCCCGAGCGACGTACACGGCCCACGCATCCACGCCGGCACTCAGGAATTCTGCGGCGCGACCGGGATCTCGGCCGAAATCCCGCGAAACGAATTCTCTCGTGGTCACAACGATCAATTCCAGGAATAAGCATCCTAGGAACCAGCGGAATCGATTGCGGCTCTCATCGCGGAGGGTTTCGCCATGACGCCCACACCCGATCAGATGAAGAAGATTCGCGAATTCGCCGTGAGCCAGCTCCTCGGCATCGTCCCATTCTGCCGGGACTGCTCCCACCCCGAGCAGCCGACGCACCTCGCCAACTATCAGGCCGTCGTCGAGGCGACGGGCTACAAATGGACCCCGGGGGCCAAGGGAACCACCTGCGGCTTCCTCTGCCACTGGCTGCTCGACCAGATCGGCGCGATCAACGCGGACATCGTCAACTGGGACAACCCCAAGCGGGGCACCAAGTACACCGGCGGCGGGAACAACATCAGCAAGCTGTATCACGGCGGCATGGCCCCGTTCAACAAGATCCTGCTCATCCCCAGGAACCCCTTCTCGCAGGCGCCGGTCCAGAACGGGCCGCAACCGGGGGATATCGTCCACATCGCGAAGCTCGACGGCAACAATCAATACGTCGTCAACTCCGACCATGTGTTCGTCTTCCTGTCGAACGATCCCAAGGCGGCGCAGTTCCAGAACCTGCCCTACATGAAGCCGTCGGCCACCCCCGCCGGCGCCAATTCCTCCCCGCTGATCTGGGTGACGGCCGAATCGGGGCAAGGGCCGACCGGCAGGGCGACCGACGCCCTCTTCAAATCGAGGGCGATCCACGTCAACCCGCTCAGCACCTCCAAGATCTCCCTGGAAGACCCGGATAACCGCTACATCACGGGATGGCTCGACCTCTCGAAGCTCGACTACGACGCCACGCGCGTCGGCGAGATTTGCTAGTAAAGCCTGAAGTTGAACCGAGACGGCCGATGGACAAACGCCGAACGCGGCGGAAAGCCGGGTGACTCGCCGCCGCGCCTGGTTGTGAAGAAGGGTTCATCGCCTCTGCGCGATCACTTCGCCGCGGCGGCGCCCACGCCGGGGGCGGGGGCGACCTTCGGGGCCGATTCGAACAGCGCGATCAGGTCGGCAATCTCTTGCAGGCTGAGCGTGTTCAGGAGCCCCTCGGGCATCACCGAGGTCTTCGAGTCCTTCTGCTCCTCGATGTCGGCCTTCGGGATCGTCACCTTCGAGCCGTCGGAGAGGAGCAGGACCAGGTTCTTGGCGTCGTTGACGATCGGCATCCCGTTGTGGACCTTGCCGTCGCTGGTGGCCACGGTCGTCGGCTTGTACTGGTCGGAGATCACCTTCGACGGCTCGACGATCGACTCCAGGATCTCCACCGGGCCGAACCGGCTGTTGAGCGTGGTGAGGTCGGGGCCGACCCCCTGCCCCTTCGGGCCATACTTGTGGCAGTCGAGGCAGCGGACCTTCTCGATCACGAGCGCCCCGCGCCGCGCCGAGGCCGACTTGCGGATCTCGGCCGACTTGGCGACCTCCTTGACCAGTTGCTCGAGGGTATACTTGGTCTCCTTCACGGCCCTGGCCGGTGTCGCCGCGGCGGCCTTCAGCGCGGCCATCTCCTTCGAGGCGGCGAGCGCCTCGGGCTTCTTGCTCTTGGCCAGCTTGTCGACGACCATGTCGCGCAGCTCGGCCTCGGCGCCCGACCTCGGCTTCTCCGCCAGGCGACGCCCCAGGCCGATCAACTCGGCCAACTGCGCGGCATCGGCCGCGTTGACGTCCAGGCTCCGCACCAGGACGCGGGTCGGGAACGGATACTTGTCCGCCTGGGCCAGCAGGGCTTGCTTCTCCTTGTCGCCGTAGCGGGGGAGCAGGTCCTGGATCATGAAGTCGAGATAGCCGGCGAAGCTGAACCCGCCGTCCCACTTGCTGGCCGTTTCGAACCAGGCCCAGGCCTGACGTTTGTTCTCCTCGTCCCAGCCTTCCTTCATCGCCCGGAGGCAATAGGAGTCGTGGATCTGGGCCGCGTGATCGGCGACCGTCCCCTGATGCTTGAGGATCGCGGCGACCGCACCCGGCTCGTCGAGATAGGCCAGCAGCCTGGCCAGCTCACGGTTGACCGGGGTGTCCTCGCTGGTCTTGAACTGGCCCAGGAGGATCGGGCGCAGCGTGGCGGAAGCCGGCGCGTCGGCCTTCTTGGGGCCGAGGAGGTAGGTGAGCTGGATCAGCCGGAGCAACTCGACGTGGGTGGCCGGGTCGAGCTTCTTGTTCTTCAGGAGCGCCGCCTGCCGCTTCAGATAGGCATCCTGACGCCCCTCGTTGATCGAGGTGCCGCGCACCACGGCGAGCATCGCGGCCACCGCCGCGCGGGGCATGCGGAGCCTGTTCAACGCCTTGAGGTTGTCGCCCTTCAGCGCGGCATGCTCGATGGCGGTGCGGGCCGCGAACCGGAGCCAGCGATCCGGGCGGCTCAGGAGCGGGATCAGCCTGTCCACCGGGATCGTCTCGGCCGGCTGCTGGATGAGCCCCTCGCAGGCGCGACGGACGACCGTCACGTCGGAATCGAGGAGCATCTCCGTCAACGCCTTGCGCGCGGCCTCGGATTGGCGAAGCCCCAGCAAGGCCGCGGCCCGGCCTCGGACGGCCGGCTTCCGGTCCTGCGTGAAGTAGGCGAGGAACTCGTCGGTCGGCTCGGGGCCGAACTGCGAGAGCAGATCGAGGGCGCGAATCCGCTGGAAATCGGTGTGCTTCTCGTGAATGTCCCTGGCGATCTCGCTCAATGCCTTCTCCCACTCCGAGGCGTGGGCCGCCTTGATCTCGCCGAGCTTCTTCCGCGAGAAGCTGGAGAGGGGCGAGTCGATCTCGATCGCGTCGAGCGGGAACGCGCCGGCGGGCTTCTTAGCTTCCAACGGCTGGGCCGCGCTCACGCGGAAGAGCCCCCCCTGCGTGCCGCGACCGCCGGTCGAGAAGTAGACCGCGCCGTCGGGTCCCGCCTCGATGTCGGTGCAGTTGAGCGGCTGGCCGCTCACGAACGGCAATGGCTTGCCGACATACCCCGCCCCTCGCCGATTCAGCCGGATCGCCAGGATCTGCCCCTGCGACCAGTCGCAGATCAGGAAGCTGTCATTGTATTGAGCGGGCAACCGGCTGGCCTGGTAGAACGTCACGCCGGTCGGGCTCCCCCGGCCGATATCGACGGCCGAAGGCAAGCTATCCGCATAGTAGCTCGGCCATTTGCCGGAGCCGTTGCGCCAGCCCAGCTCCGCGCCGACCGGGCAGAAGTTCACCCGAACCGGGCGATACCAGGGGAGGCCGATATCCCACTCCATGTCGCTATCGAACGTGAACAGCTCGCCGGCCCGATTGAAGCCGAAGTCGTACTGGTTGCGGAACCCGGAAACGACCCGCTTCCAGGTCTTCCCGTCGTCGTCGCTCCGGAGGATCTCCCCGCCGGGGGCCATGATCCCGGCCGCGTGCCCGCGCGAGTCGTTGTAGTGGGGCAACAGCTCCCCTTCGTAGGCGACGTTCACCGGGCTGTGGGGGTCGATCGGCGGCCTCAGATGGGCGTGGTTCCCGGTGTCGAAGTAGAGCTTGCCGTCCGGCCCTCGCATGATCGCGTGCGGCCCATGCTCGCCCATGCCGTGCTGGGATTCCCGGACCACGGCGATCTCGTCGAACTTGCCGTCCTTCTTCGAGCTGGTCAGTCGATAGATGCCGGTCTCCTTCTTCGGCCCATTGCCGACCGCGTAGAGCGCATCGCCGAGGAACGCGAGCCCCTGGCAGTTCTCCACGAGCGTCGAGATCACCTCGCGGCGGTCGAACTTGCCGTCGCCGTCGTCGTCGATCAGCCGGGCGATCGGCCCCCGCTCGATCGAGACGCAGGGATGCCCGTCGGGGTCGAACGTGAACGCCACGACCGAGCCGGTGACGGCGGGCCTCCCCACGGTCTCCACCTTCAGGTCCTTGGGGACCTGGAACCGCTCGGCGGCATCCTTGGCGGCCGTGGTGAGGCCGGCCCACGGGGGCGTGCCCAGCACGCCGAGATCGACCGGATCGACCCACTTGGCGTCATCGAAGGCGACCTGCGTCCACGACCTGTCGGCCGGGGCGGCGTCGGAGGTCTTCCACTTCGAGTTCGTGTGGATCGGCACCCCCTGCCCGAGCGGCAGGATGCTCCCCCGCAGGATGAAGCCCGCCGGGCCGTGGTCCGTATTCCTGGCCTCGGCCGCCAGGACGTGAGACCCCGCCGCCAGCTTGGCCTCCACCGGCTTCAGCTCGTGCCAATCGGCGCCGTCGGCGACCGGCTTGCCGTCGAGATAGAGCGTGAATTCGTTGTCCGCCGTGGCCTCCAGGGCGAGCCGGGAAGGCTCCTTCACCGAGAAGGTCTTGCGGAAGTACCGCGTCTCGGCCGGGAACGCGCCCCCGTCTCGGCCGGCAGGATGCCAGATCCAGTGCGGCGGCACCGCCCCTTCTTGCGCCCGGACAACGTTGGACGACGCCAGCCAGCACGCCCCGAGCGAGGCGGCCACGGCGAGGACTCGACAGATTGATGACACCGTGAACAACTCCGAATTCATGCTCGATGAGTCTCGACGACCCATTCACCAGGAACACCAACTTCCCGCAAGGAAGATCAAGACAACTCGGCTCGGCGCGGG
>CALKTZ010000609.1 GCA_937997355.1 uncultured Planctomycetales bacterium
CCGAATCGCCGGTCGTCGGCCGCGTGGTCGGCCTCGTACCGGATCGGGTCCATCACCTTCGAGCCGGGTCGCCGGGCCGTTTCGAAGCCCAGGCCGATCTCGACCCCCTTGATCGCCTGGATGCTCATCACGGCCAGGGCGAGCCGGGCGTCGAGCTTGCGGTCCCACTGGACGTGGCTTCCGAGGCCGATCGGGCAGCCCTCCACGACGGTTTCGAGCATCCCCCCCAGGGTATCCCCGGTGGTCCGAGCCTCGTCGATCAGCTTGACGATCGATGGGTCGATGCCGGGGTTGAGCGTGTAAACCGGGCTGGCGTCGCGCACCGCGAGGTCGGCCGAGAGGGGAGGGGCGGCGATCCCGCCAAGCTCGCTCACATAGCCGTATACCGTGATGCCGAGTTCCCGGAGCAACACCTTGGCGAGCGCGCCCACCGCCACCCGGAGCGCGGTCTCCCGGGCGCTGGCGCGTTCGAGCACCTGGCGGATTCCGGTCTGGTAGTTGATCGACCCGGCGAGGTCCACATGCCCGCCTCGCGGCGCGGCCGGTTCGGTGAGACGTTCGAGCTTGGCGTCGTTATTCACGAGCCGGATGGTGATCGGCGCGCCGGTGGTGACGCCGTGATACGTGCCGGAATCGACGATGATCCGGTCGGTCTCCAGTTGCTGGCGTTTGCCCCGGCCGTACCCCCCCTGGCGTCGCAACAGCTCCTTGTTGATCAGCTCCGCGTCGACGGTGACGCCGGAGGGATAGCCTTCCACGATGGCGGTGAGGGCGGGGCCGTGAGACTCTCCCGCGGTCAGATAGCGAAGCATGTTGGAAATCCAGTTGTTCCGCGGTGCCGAACCGGCGAGGCCGTGCGGCCCGTCGATCAGGCCCAGGGGAAGGGACGGCCGGTCAAGGTTTCGTAGGCTTCGATGTATTTGAGCCGGGTCCTCGCCACGACGTCGTCGGGGAGCATCGGCGGGGTGCTCGACTTGTCCCAGCCGGTCGACTCCAGCCAATCGCGCACGAACTGCTTGTCGAACGAGGGTTGCGGCCCCCCGGTCGATAATCCGAGGTGCTCCAGTAACGCGAGCTGTCGGGGGTGAGGACCTCGTCGATCAGGATCAGGTCGCCGTCGTCCTCGGCGATCCCCCATTCGAACTTGGTGTCGGCCAGGATCAGGCCGCGGGTGCGGGCATACTCGGCGGCTTTGGTGTAGACCTCCAGGCTGCGGTCGCGGAGGGTCTCGGCAAGCTCCTGGCCGACTTCCCCGGCCATCGTCTCGAACGAAACATTCAGATCATGGCCGGATTCCGCCTTGGTCGCGGGGGTGAAGATCGGGTCGATCCGATCGCTCTCCGCGAGCCCCTCGGGGAGCGCGATGCCGCAGACCTTCCCCGACTCCCGATATTCCTTCCAGGCGCTGCCGGAAAGATAGCCCCGCACGACGCACTCGAACGGGATCACCCGGGCCTTGCGGACGATCATCGACCGGCCTTCGAGCAGCTCGCGGGTCTTCTCCGAGAGCCGGAGGCGTCCGGCCATCGCGTCGTCGATCGTCGAGGAGATCCGGTGGTTCGGCACGTCGAGGGTGTCGAACCAGAAATCGCTCAGGCCGCTGAGGACCCGCCCCTTGTCGGGGATTCCGTTCGGCAGGACCCAGTCGAAGGCGCTGATGCGGTCGGTCGCGATCAGGAGGAGCCGATCCCCGAGGTCGTAGATGTCCCGGACCTTGCCGAAGCGCTTGGGGTAGCCGGCGAGGTTGGTCTCGATCAAGGTCTCGGACACGGAAACTCCTCCCTCTGCGCCTCGGCATTCGAAACGGGGCGCGCATCGAACCGAATTCGACTTACTCCCAGGTGACCGTCTTGTCGCCGGGGGTGACCTCGCCGATGATCCAGGCATTCACCTTGGCTTCGGTTTCCAGCGTGCGCACGATCGACTCGGCATAGTAGTCGGACACGATGATGATCATGCCGATGCCCATGTTGAAGACGCGGAACATCTCGTCCCGGTCGATCTGGCCGAGATTTTGCAGCCAGGGGAAGACCTTCGGGACGGTCCACGAATCGCGCCGGAAGCGGATCGCGCAATCTTCGGGGAGGATGCGCGGGGGATTGTCGATCAGGCCGCCGCCGGTGATGTGGGCGATCCCGTGGATGATCTTCTTGATCCGGTAATTCCGGTAGACCGACTTGAGCGCCCGGACGTAGATCCGGGTCGGCTCCAGGAATTCCTCCGCCACGGTGCGGCCGAGCTCCTCCACGAACGAGTCGGCCTGGAGCCCCGCATGGTCGAAGGCGGTCTTCCGGGCCAGGCTGTAGCCGTTGGAGTGCAGCCCCGAGCTGGCCAGGCCGATCACCTTGTCGCCGACCCGGATATCCTTGCCGTCGAGGATCCGCTTCCGCTCGACGACCCCCAGGCAGAACCCGGCGAGGTCGTATTCCCCCCGATTGTAGAACTCGGGGAGGATCGCGGTCTCGCCGCCGATCAGGGCGCATTCCGCCTGGATGCAACCATCGCTGATCCCCTCGACCACCTGGCCGGTGAGGTCGGGATCGTCCTGGCTCATGGCGACGTAGTCGAGGAAGATGAGGGGCTCGGCCCCGGCGCAGAGGCAGTCGTTGACCGACATCGCCACGAGGTCGATCCCGACCGTCGCGTGCCGGCCGGTGGCGAACGCCAGCTTCAGTTTCGTGCCGACCCCGTCGGTCGAGGCGACCAGGACCGGGTCGCGATACCGCCTGGAGAGCAGGCCGATCTGGTCGTCGAGCTGGAACAGCCCGGCGAACCCCCCCTTCCACTCGATCACCCTCGGCGTGTAGGTGCGCCTGAGGAGGGGGGGGATGCGGGCCATGGTCTCTTCGTAGACATTGAGATCGACACCCGCCGATCGATAATTCACGGGCTCGCTGGCACTCATCGCTTCATTGGGTTCCGGCTGGCGTCGGGGGAAATCGAAATTCATCCACAAGGGCCGCGGAAATTCGCGTCGTGAACAGAGTTTAACCCATTTTCCGACGCTCCATCAGGGGAATTGCCACAATTGAGCACGCCCGCGCCGGCCGGGGGCATTCCATCGGGCCGTTTCGTGGCGGTTTTCCCGGCGAAACGCCCGCGTCCGCGACTCCTTGATCGTGCCTCGTGAGTTGGATATTGTAGAGATTCTTCAGAATTCCAGCCGATGATCGGCCTCATCGACAGGAGCTGCCGATCTCCCACCTTGCATTCGGCGTCCTTCCTTTGGTCCCTGGAGCTTATCGTGATGAATCGAAAGTGGACTCTGTTCGGTCTGTTCGCGGGCGTCTTCGCGACGTTGGCCCTGGCCTCGATGTCGACCGCTCAGGACAAGAAGCATTCCGACCTCGAAGAAATCATGGAGAAGGTGCAGAAGCACAAAGGGGTGATCACCAAGGGAACGCGGAACCCCGCCCTCTTCAAGAAAGAGCAGAAGAACGTCGAGAAGAGCGCGAAGGAGCTTGCCAAGCTCGCCAAGGAAGCCAAGCCGATCAAGGATTACCTGAAGAACGCCAAGGACGAGAAGAATCCCCAGGCCAAGTGGGACGAGATCTGCGACCAGTTCCACAAGAGCGCCGACGATCTCGCCAAGCTCGTCGCCAAGGACGACGTCGGCCAGCCGGAAGCGAAGAAGGCCTTCGCCGCCGTGAACAAGAGCTGCGCCGACTGCCACAGCACGTTCAAGGTCGAAGAATAATCCCATCGAATTCTCGCACGACCGTGAGAATCATGGATGCACCTGAAAGCCCTCTCCCGGCGGCAATTCCAGGCCGGGGCAGGGCTTTCTGTTTGCGCGTCGCGGATCGAAAGGTGGGTTTTTGACGGTGAGCGAAGATTGGCGGCCCGAATCGCCGATGAGATACTGCGAGGCGACGCTCCCCACCGTGGAGGAGAACCTCGCGCTCGACGAGGCGTTTTTACTCCAAGCCGATGCGGGAGAAGGAGTTCCGATTTTGCGACTGTGGGAGCCGCTGGCCCCGGCCGTCGTGCTCGGGGCCTCTCGCAGACTCCGGGAGGATGTCCTCGTCGAGAACTGCGAGGCGGACGGGGTCGCCATCGCCCGACGGTCGAGCGGCGGAGGGACCGTGGTCATCGGGCCCGGCACGATCAATGCAAGCGTGATCTTGCGAGACGACGCGGCACCCGGCCTGGCGGCGGTCGACACGGCCCAGCAATTCGTGCTGGAACGGTTCGCCCGATCACTGCGAGCGGCGGTCCCGGGGATCGAGATCCTCGGCCTCGGCGATTTCGCGGTGGCCGGCAGGAAGTTCGCGGGGAGTGCCCAGCGGCGATTGAAGCGGTGGTTCCTGGTTCATATCACGGTCCTCGACGACTTCCCGCTCCCCCGGATCTCCCGCTATCTGGCGCGGCCGGGGCGGGAACCGGACTATCGGCGGGGGAGATCGCACGAGGATTTCTTGATGAATCTGGGCATAGGCCGTAAAATCGTCCGGGACGCTCTCCGCCGGGCCTGGCTCCCCTCCTCTCGGGACGTGCCGTCCGCGCCGATCCCCCGCGACCTCGTCCGGGCTCTTGTTTCGGAAAAATTCTCGGACCCGGCGTGGGTCGAGCGGTTCTGATGCTGGTTCGGCGGCGGGGCCGTCCGAATTTTGCGATGACGCCGAATCTTTTCGTGTTGAGTGAAGGTTTGAGCTTACCGGATCGCGTTCGCGTATACTAAGGATGTGGCCCGGTGGCGATCCGGGCGGGCCCTCCTCGGGGTATGTTGTGTCGAATCGCGCGGCGATGAATCGATCCAGTGATCCGAAGATTCTCGCCGTCTTTTTTATCTGGCAGACGCCCGGAGTCCACACGGGCCGGCCAGGAGATTTTCGACGATGAATCGTTCGACGGTCGCGACCCGGCTGAACTTGGAACTGATCGAGGACTATCACAGGCGATGGCTCGAAGATCCCGATTCGGTCGAGCCTTCCTGGAGGTTCTTCTTCGAGGGCTACGACCTGGGGCGTGAAGTCCGCGACGAGTCCGCCTCGGCCGAGAGCACGTCGCTGGCCTCGAAGGCGCAGGCCGCCGTCACCCGGCTCATCGACGCCTATCGGGAGATGGGCCACTACCTGGCCGACCTCGACCCGCTCAAGCTGACCCCCCGC
>CALKTZ010000610.1 GCA_937997355.1 uncultured Planctomycetales bacterium
GAGTACCGGCGAGCCAGTCCCGTTTTCGCTCCGACTCTCGGTAGAGCAGGGACAGGCACGGCGCTTCGCTTCGAGCCAGTCCCGTTTTCGCTTCGGCTCGCGCCAGCTCTCAGGCCGAGCCGTCCGACCCTCGGAGGGTGATGAGCGCGATTTCGGGGCGGCAGAGGAATCGCACGGGGGGGCTGATGGTGCCGACCCCTCGGGTGGTGAAGACCTGGCAGCGAGGACCCTGATTGAGCCCGTAGACATACTTCTGGCCGTAATCCGAAGGGACCACCGGCGCTCCGTAGCCGGGGATGATGACCTGGCCGCCATGCGTGTGCCCGCTGAGCATGAGGCTTACGCGGTCGTCGAGGAGCCGCTCGGCGTAGTCGGGGTTGTGCGAGAGGAGGATGACCGAGTCGGCTTCGGTCGCGTCGCCGATCGCGCTCAATGGGTCCTGGAAGTCGGTCCAGAGGTCGCCGACGCCGCCGATCCGGAGCCGGTCCCCTCCCCGTTCCAGCCAGACGCCCCGGTTGTCGATCCGGTCGAAGCCCGAGGCGTCGACCGCCGCCCGGCTCCGCGGGGCATAACCTCGGTTGTCGTGGTTCCCCAGGACGGCGAATCGCCCGAGCTTCCCTTCGAGCTTCGCCAGCGCGGCGACCCCCGGCTCGATGTAGGCGGCGTCTCGATCGACGAGGTCCCCCGCCAGCACCACGATGTCGGGGCGCAGGGCGTTGGTCATCTCCACAACCCGCCGGATATATGCCAAGGGCACATATTGGCCGTGGTGGATATCGGCCAGGAGTGCGATGGTCGTCCCGTCGAAGGCGTTCGGGAGCCTGGGGAGGACGACGGTTTGCGGGGTGACCCGGCACCATTTGGCTTCCAGGAACGGATAGACTCCGCCCGCGGCCGTCGCGCCCAGCGTGGCGAGGGCGGCCCTCTTGAGGAAACGGCGACGATTCACGAGAAACTCCTGACGAAGAGGGCCGGCGCTCATCCCTTGAGTGTCGGGGGCTTCCGCAATGGACGGATTCATGATGCCCATAGTCTGATCGAATTCCCAGGTCAATCGGCGACGCGGCCCCACCGCCGGCCGCCGGGCTGCATTCCCGTAGTTCGTTCGCCGAGAGGAGTTCTTTATGACGGGTTTGACGAGTTTTTGTTTGACACCCAAAATCTCGCCGAAACGCGCAAGTTCTGATCGGCGCGGGGCTCCCGACCCCGCCGATATCGCCGACCGTCAGGTCTCCAAAATCCTGGAACGCGCGGAAAAGGGGATCAGGCACGTCACTTCGTTCCGAGCCAGTTCCCTTTTCCGCTCCGGCCTCGCTTTCGGTTCCGGTCCGGTCGCCGACCCGCCGATTGACGCTGCCGCGTCGGCCCCGTTACGATCGCAGGGGATATGCGGCCTTTGCGAACGTGTCGACGGGCGAGGCGTGGAGGCTTTTCGGTTTCCCTTCTCCATGGTGCGACAGCATTTACGATGCAGATTTTGTTGAGCAACGACGACGGCGTGTTCGCCCCCGGCCTGCGGGCGCTTCGCAAGGAGCTGAAGCGGCTGGGCGATGTCACGGTGGTGGCCCCGGCGCTCGAGCAGAGCGGCGTGGCCCACACGATCACCCTCATGAACCCCCTGGTCGTGAAGCAGGTCGACGACGACGACGGCTCCACCCTGGGCTGGTCGGTCGAGGGCTCGCCGGCCGACAGCGTAAAGCTGGGGATCTGCGAGCTGATGGATCGTCCGCCGGACCTCGTCGTCTCGGGGATCAACTCGGGCTCCAACGCCGGGATCAACGTCCTCTATTCGGGGACCGTCGCTGCGGCCATCGAGGGGGCGTTCTACAAGATCACCAGCATCGCGGTGTCGCTGGAGTTGGCCGAGCATTTCGACTACCCCCACGCCGCCAAGCAGGCCGTGAAGGTGATCGAGAAGATCCTGGCCCAGAAGCCCGAAAACGGCAGCCTCTTCAACGTGAATCTGCCCGCGCACTCGCGAGGCGAGCCGAAGGGGATTCGCGTGGTGCCGATGGGCCTGGGGCGCTACGGCGAAGGCTTCGAGCGTCGGCAAGATCCGCGACGCCGCACCTATTACTGGATGACGTACAACCCCCCCTACCACATCGAAGGCCCCGAGACCGACGTCACGAGCCTTTGCGAAGGATACATCACCGTCACCCCGCTCCATTTCGACATGACTCGGTACGACGCCCTCCCCGAGCTGAAGAAGTGGAACTGGAACGACTGAGCCGGAACAACGCGGGTTCTCGAATTCCGATCTTCAAGATGGGAAGTGGTGCATCATGACTCAACACATCTTTCGTCGTCGAGGCGGCCTGGCGGTCTCCGCCGTCGCCCTGGTGTTTTCCCTGGCTTTGACCGGCTGCGAGGAGGAGATGCGCCCCCGGAAGAAGCCGGTGGCCTCTTCGGATACTCCGGCCCCCGCCCCCGCGCCGGCCCCTGCCCCCGCCGATTCGGGATTCATTGTGGGGCAACGCACCCAGGATATCCGCAAGGCCCAGCCCGAGATCCAGAACGGCGCGCAGGTGGCCACGCAGAAGATCACCGCCAAGGACCCGATCACGCTCTCGGGCAATGCCTACGTTACGATGATCGGCAAGACCTCGATCCTCCAGATCGAGCACGCCATGAAGCTCTACCAGGGGGCGAACGACCGCTACCCTAAGGATATCGACGAGTTCATGACCGAGATCATCAAAGCCAACAACATCGCCCTCCCCAAGCTCCCGCCATATCAGAAATACGGCTACGATGAGAAGGAGCACAAGCTGGTCGTCCTCGAATACGAGGACCTCAAGAACGCGCCCTTACCCCAGGCGAAGTGAGGGAATGATCTCGACGTAAAGCCGGAGCGAAAACGGGACCGGCTCGCCGGTACTCCGCGCGTGCCTGTCCCATTTTTCGCGGGCCTGCGCGAACAGCAGAGATACGGGAGACCTTCGGCGGGGCTGTAAGGCCGCCGAACGGGGACTGCGCCCTTGCACAATCTCATTGCAATCGGTTTCTCCGCGCGTAGCCCGCTCCCAGGATGCCGAAGGCCATCAGGCTCAACACCAAAGATGACGGCTCGGGAACTCCCTTGATGTCGGTGAAATTGAATTTATAAATGGGACCGGTCCCGTCCTTCATCTGGCTGGTGACCGGATTGTCGATCTTGAGGGTATTCTTGCCGGGCGTGAAGATGCCGGACACGCCCAGGTTGAAGTCGCTGTCGGGCGGCGGGGGTGTGCGAGACCCCAATGAGGTCCCCGAGAACGTGTAGGCGCCATCCTCGCTTTTCGTCACGGGAAAGCTGTACGTCACGCCTTTCCATTCGTCCGTCATATCCTGCGTATTGCCGCTGACGACTTTAAGCGTCACGGTCTTCATGTCGGCGCTGAGATCGACTTCAAACTTCCATTCGCCGTCGTAGGCGTCCCCGGCGGGGGGCATACCCGTGATCTTCAACGAATAGACCGAGCCCGCCCGGACGCATTGTCCCGAACTGAAGTATACGCAGATCACGGCGAGGGCGATGGCGAGGATTCGACCGAACTTCGCTCCTGCTGTTGTGTACATGGTGTGTTCCTCTGGCCCCTTGAGGCTTTTGCTGAGGGTGGAGTAAGGCGGTGCGAAATGACGCCATGAGCGTCCGATTCGCTCCGCGCTCAATCAATCGGTAGGTCTTGCAGCACTCCTTCGCGCCGGAATCGATGCCGGATTCGCGGAAAGTAGCAATCGATTCAGCAAATTTCAATCGGTGAAACCGCTGGAAGGATTCGATGTCGCTTGTTTGCAACACCGGCACGACGCCAGGCCCGCGTCGGAGGCGGAAGCTGGAGGGAAGGCAGGAGTCGGGAGGATCTGGGTAGTACGGGACGTACTCACCCCGCGCCCCTTGCGCAGGGATTTTGGAGACCTACGGTCGTTGGATTCGGCGGGGGGAAATAATCTGCGATGAGGCGGGATCAGGCTTCGAGGGTCCGTTCGAGGTCGGCGACGACGTCGGCGATCGACTCGAAGCCGGGGAGCAGGGAGGATCGTTCCTCGTCGCGAATCCAGGCGAGCACCTTCTTCTCGGCCGAGATGACCGTCGAGTGATTCCGGCCGCCGAAATAACGGCCGATCTCGCTGTAGGCCGCGCCGGTGTGCTTCCTCGCCAGGTACATGGCCATCATGCGGGGATACGCCTGGGCGCGGGCGCGGCTCTCGGACTTGAGGACGTCGGCCTCGATCTGGAAGAGGCCGCAGACGGCCCGCTCGACATCCCGCAGGGCAATGGCCTGCGCCGTGTGGCGGATCGTGTCGCGGAGCGCCGACCTGGCCAGGTTGAGGTCGAGCCGCTTCCCCACGAGCAGGGCGTGCGCGATCACGCTGTGCAACGCCCCTTCCAACTCTCGCACGCTCGCCCGCAGGTGCTCGGCGATGTAGTCGAGCACGGCGGCCGGCACGTCGATGCCCCGCACGTCGGCCTTGGCCTTGAGGATCGCGCGCCTCGTGGCGAGGTCGGGCGCTTCGAGCTTGACGACCATCCCCCCCAGGAATCGGGTGATCAGCTCGTCGGAGAGCCGGTTCATCAGGCGGGGGTGCTGGTCGCTCGCCAGGATGATCGGGACGCCCCGCTCGACCAATGCGTTGAAGGTGTGGAGGAATTCGTCCTGGGTGGCGCGTTTGGCCGCCAGGAAGTGGACGTCGTCCATGATGAGCGCGCCGACGCTCCGATAACGGGCGCGGAAGCTGTGGAGCGAGGCGGTGCGCATCGCTTCGAGGAAGCTGTTGGTGAACGCCTCGGCGGTCAGTTGCAGCACGTGCAATTCGGGGTGTACCTGCCGGAGCAATTGCGCGATCCCTTCGAGCAGGTGAGTCTTGCCCAGGCCGACCCCGCCATGCACGACCAATGGGCTGAACGCGGCCCCCTTCGTGAGCCCCATCTCGCGGGCCGCCGCGTGGGCCAGGCGATTGTTGGGGCCGGTCACGAAGTCGTCGAGCCTCCGGGCCGGCCGGGCCGAAGGCGACGCCCCGCCGCCTCCCGCCGAGCCGGCCCCGTTCCCGGCTCCGGCCCCCACCCGGCCTCTCGACCGAGGCGAGGGGCGATCGCCTTCGGGGGGCGCGGGGGCGGGGACCGGATTCGCCGGGAACACCGGCGCATTCGGATGGCCGGGGAGCGGCACCGTGATCGTCGTCGAGGGGCGCCCGCCGGGGCTGCCGGGCTCGGTCCCCCTGGGGGGCACGACGTCGCCCAGCGGCGGCTCCACTTCGTCCTGGATGCGGAACACCAGGGGGAGGGTATGACCCGTGACGGCCTCCCCGGCCTCGATCAAGCTCCGCGCGTAGTGCCCTTCGATCCATTCGCGGAAGAACGCGTTCGGGACCCGCACTTCGAGCGAGGACCCGTCGCCGTCGAGCCCGAGATGCACGCCGTCGCCGAACCAGAGGCCGAACTTGGTCTCGCCCAGACGCGAGGCCACCGCCTCACGCAACGACGATTCCACTCCGGGGCGATTGCTCACGGGAGGCGCGGCTGTTCGAAGATGAGGTTGCGGAGGCTGGAC
>CALKTZ010000611.1 GCA_937997355.1 uncultured Planctomycetales bacterium
GTAGATGAACGAATCGCGCGGAGCCTTTTCACTCTTCCCGGTCAGATACGGGACGAGGTCGTACCCGTCGAGATGAACCTTGTAGGATCGATCCCCGACCTGATATCCCTTCATCAACTTATCCTTGACCTCGGGATCTCCGGCGATGCTGGCGAGGGTCGGGAGCCAATCGTGGTGCCCGATGATCTGGTTCGAGACGGTCCCCGGCTGAATCTTGCCGGGCCATCGGACCATGCAGGGGACTCGGTAGGCCCCTTCCCAGTTGGAGTTCTTCTCGTTGCGGAACGGGGTCATGGCCGCATCGGGCCAGGTGTTCATGTGCGGCCCGTTGTCGGTCGAGTACATCACGAACGTATCGCCGGTGATGCCCGCGTCGTCGATCGCCTTGAGGATCGCGCCGACGTTCCTGTCATGGTCGATCATCGCGTCGGCGTACTCGCTCATCCAACGCCCCGACTGCCCCTTGCTCTCGGGTTTGACGTGGGTGCGGAAGTGCATGTGGGTGAAGTTGACCCAGACGAAGAACGGCTTGCCGGCTTCGGATTGACGCTTGATGTAATCGGCGGCGCGGGCGGCGACGTCGTCGTCGATGGTCTCCATGCGCTTCCTGGTGAGGGGCCCGGTGTCCTTGATGATCTGCTTGCCGACCCGCCCGAAACGGGGATCGACGGTCGCGTCGTCCTCGTCCGACGCCTTGCTATCGAGGACGCCGCGAGGTCCGTATTTCCCGCGAAAGGCCGGGGATTTCGGATAGTCCGGCAACTCCGGCTCTTCCTCGGCATTCAAGTGATAGAGGTTGCCGTAGAACTCGTCGAATCCGTGAACGGTGGGCAGGAATGCGTTGCGATCCCCGAGGTGATTCTTGCCGAATTGACCGGTCGCGTAGCCGAGGGGCTTGAGCATCTCGGCGATGGTCGGATCTTCGGGCCGAAGTCCCAGATCGGCCCCCGGCAGGCCGACCTTCGTCAATCCGGTGCGGAGTCCGTGCTGGCCGGTGAGGAATGATGCCCGCCCGGCGGTGCAGCTCTGCTCGCCGTAGTAGTCTGTGAATTTCATCCCTTCCCTGGCGATCCGGTCGATGTTCGGGGTCCGATAGCCCATCAGCCCTTCGGAATAGGCGCTGATATTCGACAACCCAATGTCGTCGCCCCAGATGATCACGATATTCGGTTTCTTCGCGGCCTGCCCCCGGGCGACGGCTTCCGCCGCCCCGGCGTCGGGCCGTCCGACCGATAGGCAGCACAGGCCCAGCAAGAACATTCGCTTCATTTTCAACATCTTCATGGTCTGGCTTCTCCGCAGAGAGAGGGATCACAGCGAGGGGGAACCATCTCGCCGACACATGGCACAACACCCGATATTCGGATTGCCGAGCGCCTCGGTCAATCGGCCGATGGGAATGGCTCGATGTGAAATTCCCCTCCCCTGCCGAAGTAGATGGCCCTACGGCCGTCGAGATAGACGGTATAGCTCACCGTCCCGGCGGCCATGATCTTCCGGAGGAACTCGGGATAGTCGATATCCCTCCGCCTGATCGCCTCGATGGCGCCCTTCACCGCTTCGTCGGAGAATTCCCGACCGATCGCCGGCGCGGCCGAGAGGGGGATCGTATCGGCGTGGGTCTTGCCGTCCTCCGCGTAATACCGCTTCTCCATCCGGGTCAGATCGGCGTCGTAGCGCTCCACGCCGATCTCGAACATCTTCCGGACGGTTTCGGGGAAGGTCATCTTGTTGGACATCGCGAGCAACAAGCAATTGCGAAGCACATTCGTATCCATGGCAACTTCCTTTTTGTGTGTTTGCCGCCGGCTCGATGCTTCAATCCACGGCCTTCCCGTGAGTCTCGGCCTGCCACCCATTTTCCGACAAGAGCCTGCGAACGATCGCAAGCAACTGCTTCCGCTCCATATCGTCGAGCACCCCGAAGAACGAGGAGACCTTTTAGTTGGCCTCCCCCGCGAGCGACGGCCCCCACCGCTTCCCGGCCTCGGTCAGCCCGATCCGCACGGCCCGCCGATTCCCGGCGTCGGTCTCGCGCAGGACCAACCCCTTCTGCAAGAGGCGTTCGACCATCCGGGAAAGCGCCCCGTTATCGACCCCGATCGCCCGGGCCAGCTCATTGAGCGACGTGTGCTCTCGGTCGAGGAGACTTCGCAGCACGACCCACTGCGGAACTGTGACGTCGTGCCGCTCAAGGCGCGACGCGAATCCTTGATGAACATAATTCGAAAGACACCTCAGCCAGTAGCCGAGATGATCTTCGAGCTGGCTTGGTCGTTCACTCATCATGCCTGAACAATACTTGACTGGGCAATAATTGTCAAGCTCTTAACGGCAGCTGGTCCTTTTGCGTGAGGCGATTCCCGGAGAATTGGTCATGAATTTGATCACGCAATTTAGTTGGGGCCACTCGGTTCGTGGATGTCGCTTAGTATGTATGTGAGCCCCGAATCGCCTTGTAGCGAAGCGACTCATGCTTACTCCATAGATTTGTACGATCCAACCTGAACCGAAGCTTCGTCGATGGACGTTGCAGCGGTCTGTTCATGCTCTTTGCAGCCGATTCCCGAAGGACTGCGGAGCGATAGCCGGCGTCATCGCCGTTGGCGTTGAATCCATTTGCCTGGGATTCTCCCCGGTTGAGCATTTGCCTCGATCGACTGCATGGAGACTCGATCATGGTGCGCGCGGAATTCGAGCTCTCGATGCCGGATTGTTCCTGGGAAGACGCGGTCGAGGTCGGCGATGCATTCGTCGCGAATGATCCCGAACTCGAAGGCCCTCCGGGGGTTGGTTTCCGCTTCGACCCCAACCTGGAAGCCAGGCGAATCGAAGACTGGATCGCGTTCAATCTCGATGAATCGGCCGATCCCGACATCAGGAGAGATTCAGCGTCGCAGGATTTCCTGCGAACGATCGACCGCCTCAGAACCTTCAAGCCGATGCAGCAGGTCGAGAGGCAGGGCTCCTCATCCACCGCCGCCAAACCTCGAGAGGCTTCGACCAAGCTTTGGCCTCGATTTCAGTTGGCGCGTAAGCGAGGAATCGCCATCGTCCGGTTGATCGATCAATCCCTGGTCAAGATCGACCACATCGAAGAATTGGCCTCAAATCTCTTCGACCTGATCGACGCGGGAAATCATCGAGTCGTCCTGAATTTCGGCGGAGTCGAGCGCATCGGAAGCCTGGTCGCCGCCGTGTTGTCCGAGGCTCAGAGGAAATGCCTGGCGACGGAAGGAGGCTCATTACGAATTTGCCTGCTCCGGCCTCAACTTTCCGGGCTCCTCATGATCCCGGGATTGGCTCGATCCATCCCGTCCTTCCCCAATGAGATGTCGGCCGTCGAAAACCCCTGGCCCGCCCGACAATCGCCCCGGCCCTTGCCCGTCGAAATTCTCTCATTCCTGAAACTCGACATGAACAAAATGGATGTGGACCCGAGCCTCGCACGAAATGCCGAGCCCCGGGTCGATGAGCCCGCCGATGGTCCCCCTCGGATTTGGTTGATCAGCAAGATGGAACGCGGCAAGACTCGTTCCATCGGCGTCTCGAAATCTCGCTTCATCATCGGCCGCGATCCATCTTGCCACTTGCAGGTCTCGTCGCATCATGTGAGCAAGCGGCATGCGGCAATCGAACGCCGAGGAGGGCTCACGTTCATCCGGGATCTCGGGAGCACGAACGGGACCTTCCTCAATGGCCGGCTCCTGCGCAAGCAAGAGGCGGAACTCCGCCGAGGCGACCGGATCGGCATCGGAGACCGACGATTCGTCGTGGCCGCCGAACCCGCTGCCAATCAGAATAAATCGCTCAGGACATCATCGGCCGAGGAGATGATCATCGACTGGGTTCGCGACCCCGAAAACGATTCCGAATATCTCCCTCTCGATGAATCCGCCCAAACACTCCAGGATTTCTCAATCCCCGATGAACTCAATCAGCCGAGCACCTTCAAATATGAAGTGATTGAAGACGTGCTCGTCGTCACGCCTCGGATCCATCGGGTTGCCGACGAATCGGATGTCGCGGCGCTGCGGGGCAAGCTTCAGGAACTGTTCAATTACCCACTTCCCCGACGCGTGGTCGTCAGCCTGGAGTTCGTCTCCGAGCTATCTCCCCAGGCGATCGGCGCCCTCCTCGCGCATCACCTCAGACTCGAGCGCGCCGGCGGCGCGCTTCGGGTTTGCAACACCAGCCATAAACTCACGGCGTTCCTGGAGCGAATCCACTTCGGCATGCTCATGGACTGCTACTCGACCCTCGATGATGCCATCCTGGTCGGCTGGCAATGACCCTCCTCCCGCTCTCGCCGGGATGGGTTACGCATCATTGTCGGCGAAGAGGAGTTGCTGCCCGGATTCGTTGGTCACTTGCACTTGTGACCCAAGCCGCTCCTCGAGGATATCGAGGCAGAGGGGTTCGAGCATGTTCCGCCATCGGCTGAGCCCGGGATTCTCGGCCTTCACGGCGGCCAGGATCGCCTCCCGTTGAGGTTCGGCAAGCAACATCCAGGCTTCGCGGAGCCTGGTCCTTCGGGCCTTGTCCTTCTGAGAATCAACTTCGGGGGTTCGTCTGGCCGAGGGTTCGTCCGGCGACTCGGCGGAAGCCTTCTCTTGCTTCGAACCGGCCCCCCCCTTCCCCGACGCCGACTTGGCCTGGCCCTTCGCCTCGGGATAGTCGCTGGGTACTTCATAGTCTGCCCGGATCGAGGCCACGAGATAGCCGGCGGCGTTCTTGCTCACCCGCTTATCCTCGTTGCGAACCAGCCAATCGAAGACCTCGATCTTGGTCTGGATGCGATTGCCGGGATGCTTCTCGATCAGCTCCTGGGCCGTCTTCGCGGCGACCCCTCTCGCCTTGAGGGCGGCCGAGAGCTCGGAGAGCTCATCCTCCCTGGCGGAAACATCCAGCTCATCTTCCCGGGGGTCGGCCGTCGCGTTCCGGCCTCGGATCAGGATGATCCGCCAACATCCCCTCTTCACGTAAGAATATCTCTCTTCGGCGCTCAAGGGCTCGAGGAAGCCGAGCTCCTCGAGCTCTTCCAGGGCCGGCTTGAGGCGCCGCTTCAATTCGGTCGGCGCGTAGGATCGACTCAGGCCGATATGCTCACAAGCCAGGGATCTGAGATCGAAATCCAGCCTCATGCGACGATAGAACCGCTTGTCGAGGAAGCGATACATCCGCTTGCTGGTCGGGAGCCTGAGGTTGAGATAGAGCTCCAGGTCGAGCTGCTTCAGGTTGCCGCTCTGGAAGCTCTGAAAAATGATCTCGTTCCACCGGAAGCTGGAGAGGGGGAGCGGCGGCTTGTCGACCTTCGCCGGGCCGGATTTGGCGGCCTTGCTCGAACGCGCGGAGGATCGCCAACGCTCCCGGTCGTAGAGGGTCACGTTGTCGAGGACGTGGAACTGTTCATCGACCCAGCTCTTGGCCACATTGTCCCACCAGGCGTTCTCGTACATCAGGACGACGCCGACCCAGCGGTGCATGGCCTCTTCGATCCGCTTGTAGCTCTGGCCGCTCTGGGGCCAGCCCAG
>CALKTZ010000612.1 GCA_937997355.1 uncultured Planctomycetales bacterium
CCCTTCTGAAAGAGAAAGAAGCCCCAGCCGCGGCGGGGCCCCTCATTCGTCGAGGGGCCGAAGGGCCGAGTCTCCTCCCCTCCCAAATTTCCCCGCCGCTCTCCAGGGCGCGATGGCCGCACGGCATCGACCAGCCCGGCGGATCTCTGTCGACGCGGTGCGTCACGGCCTCGCCGTCGCACGTTTCCACGGCCAAGGTCCGTGATTGGACGCAGCCTCGAATTGCAAGCAATGGAACGCCGAATTCGATCCCTAATCTTTTTTCAAACGTCGATCAAAACCGTACTTGATAACACTTGATTTGAAGCGAACGCGGAACATGCAAAAAAACACGCTTGCCATCCTCCTGGGAGGAGTCGTCCCGGCGATCCTGTTCGGGATCTCGGGGGTGCTTCAGAAGACGAGCAATCGAGCCGGGATTGCGACCGGTCCCTACCTCATCATCGTCGGGGTCGCCGTATTGCTCACGGGCATCGCCTTCGCGGCCGTGCAGCAGGATCTCACGCTGAACAGGGCGAGCCTCGCGCAATCCTGCCTCCTGGGCGGACTCTGGGCGCTGGGGACGGCCGCCATCGCGTGCGCCCTGGGCCGCTATGGCGGCCAGATCAGCCAACTGGTGCCGCTCTACAACATGAACACGCTGGTGGCCGTCGTCGCCGGGCTCGTCATCCTCTCGGAATGGCGGACGGTTCACCTGCCCCGCCTGCTCATGGCGACGGTCCTGACGATCGCGGGGGGCGTGCTGGCCGCGACGTCTTCGAAGTGATGATGTTATGCTGGGGGCCGTTGAACAGGGTTGGACCATCCTCTTCTGTCTGGCGGGCTCAGCGATGTTAGAGACACTTCAACCCATCCGTCTGGGAGTGATCGGCTGCGGCGGCTTCGGGCTCTTCGCGGTTCAGCAGTTCGTGCAGGTTCCGGGGATTGAGGTCGTCGGCATGGCGGCCACCCATCGGCCTGCGTCCCTCGCCGCGGCAGCCCGATTCGGGATCGAGAACGTCGACGACATCGGCGAGCTCCTCGGCCGCGAGGATGTGGACCTGATTTACATCGCCACCCCGCCGTTCCTTCATCACCCCCAGGCGATGGCCGCGCTCAGGGCGGGCAAGCACGTCATCGTCGAGAAGCCGTTGGCGATGGACGTGCATCAGGCCGACGAGATGATCGCCGAGGCCCATTCCCGCGACCTGCTGCTCGTCGCCAACCTGATGCAGCGGTACAACCCGCTGGTCGACTCGGTGCGGAAGCTCGTCGAGGCCCGGTTGCTGGGAGGACCGCTGCACGGCTACTTCGAGAACTACGCGTCCGACGAGAACCTCCCGGCCAACCACTGGTTCTGGGACCGGAACCACAGCGGCGGCATCTTCATCGAGCACGGGGTTCACTTCTTCGATCTGTTCGAATCGTGGTTAGGGTCGGGGGTCGTCGAGGCCGCCCAGGTCGGCGTCCGGCCCGGAACCGCCATCGAGGAGCAGGTGCAGGCGACCGTCCGCTACGGATCCGAATCGCTCGTCAACTTCTACCACGGATTTCACCAGACCGGCCGGATGGATCGCCAGGAGTTGCGACTGGTTTTCG
>CALKTZ010000613.1 GCA_937997355.1 uncultured Planctomycetales bacterium
CGCGACTGGCCCGACATCCTGATGGGGACGATGCCCAACATCAACCCGTGGATCATCGACAACGTCGGCGAGTCGGCCCCCGTGAAACGACGCGCCTATGGAATCACGCTCGGCCACCTCACGCCGCCGATCACCACGGCCGGGCTCTCCGATGATCTGCTCAACCTCCACGGCCTGATCGACAAGTGGGATGCACTCGAGGAGAGCGCCCTGCGCGAGACGTTCCGAAGGCAGATCAGCAACGACGTCGCCCGGCTCAATCTCACGAAGGAGGCGGGGCTCGGGGATACGCCGAAGGAACTCCTCTCCCCCGATGAGATCGGCAAGGTCGTCGAGTACCTCCACGAGATCGAGGGGGAGACGACGCCCGTGAGCCTGCATGTCATGGGCGAGCCGCCCCGAGACGATCTGATGGTCCCGTTCCTCACCACGATCCTCAAGCGTAAGTTCCTCGAAGCCCTGGGCGGCGTGCTGGAAATCCCCGCCACGGAGGCGAAGCTCCCCGGCGACCGCGCCCTCTACCTGCGGCGGCAGGCCGAGGAAGCCGTCGCCATGGTCGCCCGCCGCGGCCTGAGCCCGGCCGAGGCGATTATCTCCTTGGGGGGGAAGATCAAGCCGGGCGACTCGCCACCGGCCGAAGTCCAGAAGGGGCTCGAACTCGCGGCCGACCTCTACAAACGCTTCCAGCAGACGCGGCTGGAAATCGACAACTTGATGGCGGCCTTCGCGGGCAAATACATCGAGCCGGGTCCGATCAATAGCCCGATCCGAAACCCATCAGTCGTGCCGACCGGTCGCAATCTCTACATGCTCAACCCCGAGGAGGTGCCGACGCGCCCCTCCTGGGAAATGGGGAAGAAGCTCATCGACCAACTGCTCGAACGGTCGCTCAAACAGAAGGGAAATTATCCGGCCAAGATCGCCATGGATCTCCGGCCGCATGCCACATTCCGCGACTACGGCGTGATGGAGTCGCAAATCTTCTACCTCCTGGGCGTCGAGCCGGTCTGGGATGACCGCGACCTCGTCAACGACGTGAAGATCATCCCGGCCGGCGAGTTGAAGAGGCCGAGGATCGACGTCTTCGTCGCATCGAGCGGGCTCTACTCGCTCAACCTCCCCGGCCGGCTCGAACTGATCGACAAGGCGATCCGCATGGTGGCGTCGCTTGACGAGGAGGAGAACGCCATCCGCGTGAATTCCGAACGCGTCCGCGGCGAGTTGGAGAAGCGAGGAATCCAGCCGGACCTCGCGAAAGACCTTTCGACCGCGCGAATCTTCGGCGTCCTGCCCGGCGAATACGGATCTCCCGCCAACGGCACGCTCATCCAGCGATCGGGGCACTGGACGACGCGCGAGGAGGTCGTCGCGCACTATCTCGCCGCGGCCAGGAACGTTTACACCAAGGGGCATTGGGGAGAACCCGCCCCCGAAGCCTATGATCGCCAGATGCAAGGGACCGACACCGTGCTCCGGACCTGGTCCGACCACATGACAGGCCCGCTCGCCAACAAATATATGTGGCTCCACGGCGGTTCCTTGGCGATGGCCATCAAGCACGTCACCGGGAAGGAGCCCGAGTATCTCCTGTCCGATGTCCGCGACTTCGACAAGGCGGGGATCGTGAAGGCGGAGGACGCGCTGGCAAAAGAATTCCGCGTCCGACTGTTCAATCGCAAGTGGATCGAAGGGATGATGAAGGAGGGTTACGCGGGGGCCGACCATGTCGCCGCGATGGTCGACAACGCGATGGACTGGCAGGTCGTCCGCGAAGGGAGCATCCCCCAGGCGACCTGGGCGGAAATCGAGGCGATCTACGTGCAGGACAAGCTCGGCCTTTCGGTCCGCAAGTGGTTCGAAGCGGAAAACCCATTCGCCTTCCAGGAGCTATCCGCCACCATGCTCGAGGCGATCCGCAAGGGCTACTGGAAGGCCGACGCCGCGACGACCCTTCGCATCGCCGAGGGCTACGCTCGATCGGTGATCCGCAACGGCGATAACGGCAGCCTGCGGAGCGGAGGCAACGGGGCGCTCCAGCAATATGTCGGCCAGAGCCTCTTCAACTCGGGGAATTCCGAGCTCGCGAGCCTCAAGGATCGATACACCAAGAAACTTCAGGAAGCGGTGGCGCAGGCAACGCCCGCGCCGGTCGCGCTCGCCTCGGCGGCTCCCGCTCCGACAACAGCTTCTCAGGCGGCCCCCGCCACCGCAGATGCTCCGACACCTCCACCGGCCGCCAGCTCGACGACGCAGGGCACGCCGCCAACATCCTCCACCAGCGAATCGTCGCCAACCGCCGCGCCACCGACACCCTCCTCGCCACCCCAGGCAAAGGAGACGCCGACCATCGCTCAAGCCCCGATTTCGGAGAGCAAGGCCAAAGCCGTGACCGTCCAAGGTCAGCGGCTTACCCCCGCGGACGCAGAAACGGGGGGGATATGGGAACAGTTCCGAGGCTGGCTCCTGGCTTCGGCCGCCCTGGCGATCGTGGTCGGCGGCTTCTTCTGGCGAAGGGACGTGGCATGACCGATCGGCTTGTTGAAATCCTGTTCGCGATCACGGGCGTCTTGTTAACCCCCGTGCTGATCATCCTGGTCATCCTGTTCGCGACAACCCTCTGGATGGTCGGCGGATTGGCGAGAGAATGGGTCGACCGCCTGCGAAACCGCCGAGCATGGCGGATTTTCCTGGAGTCGCTGAAAACCGCAGAAGAGGAATCCTGTCGCTTTCAGAATCTCGCTCTCGATGGTTACCCCGCCGTGTTCCGGGATCGGATCTGGCAAGCAAAGACCGCCGGGTTGCCCTCGGAAGATCGGATGAGGAAAACGCTCGACGATCTCGAATTGGGCATGGCGCGCCGGCTCTCCTGGCTGTCATTCCTGACGCGAGTCGGCCCGATGCTCGGGCTCGTCGGCACGCTGCTGCCGCTCGGGCCGGCCCTTCGAGGACTCGCCTCGGACGATCTCGCCTCCCTCGCCTCGAATCTGGAAGTCGCCTTCACGTCCACCGTGTTCGGCCTCCTGATCGGCGGCCTGGCCTATGGCGCAAGCTGCATCCGCCGAAACTGGTACGATCAGGACATCAGCGACCTTGAATTCCTCGCATCATCGATCGGCCTTGGCACGAGCAACGCCCTCCCTCACGCCGGACCGTCTCCGATTGGTGATTCTCCCACAACCCCGGAGACCATCGATGCCTGATCCGAGGAGCGGCCGACGCCGACGCCGCTGGGACCATCACGACGAAGACGACCCGCTCGCCGGGCTCGTCAACTTGTTCGACCTCTGGATGGTTTTCTCGATCGCGCTGCTGATCGTCTTCGTGGGCTCTTCGAAACAGCATAAACAGCCGGCCATCGCAGCCAATGCTCCGCAAACGGCCGGTGCCGAAAAGCAGGCATCCCTCGACCGAGCGAAGGCCATCGACCATTATCGATTGAGCCGCGATGAACTGAACGGCCAGGGGGAGAAGCTCGGCACGGCCTACCGCCTCCCTTCGGGAGAAATTGTCTGCGTCCCCGACGGCGCGGATCGCCCGGCGTCTTCTCCCTGAAGCCCCGAGAGCCTCTTCCCTTCGACGCGGACATTTTGGAGCCTCGGGGAGTACCGGCTTGTCAAATCCGGGGTGGCTCTATAAGGTGTCCTCTTCGCCCGAAAGGCGTCCGGCCAGATGCCGGACAGGAAGCCGGTGAGAATCCGGCACGGGACCGCCGCTGTATGCGAGGAGGTCCCCGGACAAGACGCCACTGCGAGCTTGAACTCGTGGGAAGGCGTCCGGGGACCGATCGACTCGCGAGTCAGAATACGGCCTCTCGGGTTTACCCAGTCGATGCTTCGGACTAAAGCATCCGGGGGGCATGCCGCCATGCGCGTCCTGCGCAATGCTGCCTTTCGGTGCGTCCGTCGCTCTCGGCCACCAGAAAGGACACGAGTCATGTTCTTCATCGGGTCGGTGCCATAGCGGGCCGTATCGCCTGCCACGGCCGCGTCGAAACGGTCGTGAGCCGTTCGCCCGGGCTTACCCTCACGTAACCGGACTATTCATCCCAGCAAGGCCCAGGAAGGGGCCGCCCTCAAGCCACCCCGGCGTTTCGGGCCTCCGGGTTCACGCCGAAGCGGGCTGGCATACGGTCGCGGTGCGCGCCGAATCGGCATGCACCACAAAATTACACTCTATCGCATCTTCACATAAAAAATTCCAAAAACACGAAAGAGAGTCCTCACGATGAAGTCCTTGCGTACGTCCCTGATTCTGTTCGCTTCGATGCACCTGCTCCCTCAGATTGCCTCCGCGGGCATTTATGATCCGCAGGTCGGGCAACCGGGCTCGCTCGGTATCCCCAAGTCCAGCCCGCTGTTCCAGGAATGGGCGTCGACGGTCATCTCGTTCAATCCAGGTCCCCAGGACATTGCCAACCCGGGAGGCCCGCTGGTCACATTCGGCTCGCCCACGAATGCGCTCGGCTCGGGCAACGGCGACAACACCTACGGCGTGGTCTCGCTCGGCGACGGTGGCTCGATCACCCTCGGCTTCGACAGGCCGATCGCGAACGGTGCCGGGGCCGACTTCGCCGTCTTCGAGAACGGCTTCCTTTCCGGAGGAGCCGGGCTCGCATTCCTCGAACTGGCCTTCGTCGATGTCTCCTCGGATGGAATCAACTTCTTCCGATTCCCTTCGGTCTCGCTGACGCAAACCGCGACCCAGGTCGGCGGCTTCAGCCTGCTCGATGCCAGCAACCTCCACAGCCTGGCCGGCAAGTACATCGCGGGCTACGGCACCGGGTTCGATCTCGAGGATCTGGTGGGCATCTCCCCGTTGCTAAATGTCAATCACATCATTCAGGTCCGGATCACCGACGTCGTCGGCTCGATCAACCCTGCCTATGGCTCCCGGGATTCGCTGGGGAATCTCATCAACGATCCCTATTCCACCCCATTTGCGAGTAGCGGATTCGACCTCAACGGCGTCGGGGTTATCAACGCCGTGCCGGAGCCGTCGAGCATCGCCCTGGTTGCCGTCGGTTGTGCGGGATTGCTGGCCATGATCCGACGGCGATCGACCACATCCAGTCGGAGCTAATCGGGCGATGCAATCCGTGCCGATGGCCCGCGATGAAACGTCTTCATCAAGAGAGGGGAGATGCGCCGCAATGATTACTCGCCGAGTAGCTCGCCCTCGCCGTCCAGCAAGCGCGGCCGGGTTCACTTTGATCGAACTCCTCGTCGTGCTGGCGATCATCGGCGTGCTCATCGCGCTGCTCCTCCCCGCCGTCCAGACGGCGCGGGAGGCGGCGCGACGCATCCAGTGCATGAACAACCTCAAGCAAATCGCGCTCGGGTTCCACAACTACCAGGCGGCCTACGGCGCATTCCCGGCCGGAGGCTATGGCGGCTCCCTGCCCACGCTGACCGTCGCGAATGCGCCGACGATCCGGGCGAGGAGGATCTCCAGCTGGGGGCAGGCGATCCTCCCCTTCGCCGAGCAGCCGACGCTCTACAACGCCATCAACCAGGGCTACTGGTACATCAGCCCCGAGAATCTGACGGCCGGACAGGTGAGCCTTTCGGTCTTCCTCTGTCCTTCGAATCGCGTGACGTCGCTCACGCGGCCGAACGGCGACAACGCATCGTCGCCCGGCTTCGCGCGAAACGACTATTCGGGCAACTACGGCGAGCGCGCCCTCCGCTGCTACCCGGCCACGGGCTGTGGGAATAGCTACGAGGACGCGCCGAACGGAGGAGGGCGGGGCGTGACCCTCACCTCGTTCGAGCCCATCAATTCCATTGCGACCCTCACCGATGGGACGGCGTATACCGTCGTCGTCGGCGAGGCCCCGGAGGCGATCCACGGCCTGTGGATCGGCCACAAGAACTTCCTCGACCAGAGCGCCCCCATCAATGCCCGCTACGGCACGGTCCCGGGGACGGTCTGGGATTCCTGCCAGGTCCCGAAGGGCTCGCCGAAAATCGGCGAGCTCGGCTGCGACTTCGGCCAGGAGTTCGGCAGCTATCACACCGGCGGGGCGGCCTTCGCCTTCGCCGATGGGTCATCCAGATTCGTCAGAGAAACGGCCACACCCAAGGTCCTGGCCGCGATCCTGTCCCGGAGAGGCGGGGAGATCGTGGGCGCCGACGACCTCTGACGAGCACACCCATGTATGTCAATCATCCGGGACGGGAGACAGTCCCGGATCGTCCTTCTCAACGATTCCGGAGATTTTCGATGAATGCTTCGTTCCTTCGCCGACTCCTGATCGGCTCTGCTCTGCTCGCCTTGGCCGGATCGTCCACGCCGTCGGCAACGGCGGATTCCGTCGCCACCTTCGACGACCTGACCCTGCCAACGGATTCTTACTTCAACGGACCGGCCCCGGACGGCCAGATCGTGGACGGTCCCTACGGTCCGGTTACGGTCGGCACATTCACGAGCGCCGGTGCCCAGTTCGTGAACAAGTATGACAACACATACGGAAGCTGGAGCGGCTTCGCCTACTCGAATACGACCGATACCACATCGGCCGGCTATACCAACCAGTTCAGCGCGATCACGGGCGTGGGGCACAATCATTCGGCCAATTATGGGATTGCCTTCGGTTACGATGATGTCGAGCCGAATCTCTTCGACCCGATCCCCTTCGACCCGACGAACAAGGCGGATCTGGCGAGGCTGCCTCAATTCACGATCCCGATCGGGGCGATCATCGGGGGGATGTACGTCACGAACACGACGTATGCCGTCCTCTCGATGCTGATGGGAGACAGCTTCGCCAAGAAGTTCGGGGGCACGAGCGGCAACGATCCCGACTGGTTCAAACTCTCCGCCTACGGGACCGACGCCGCCGGGAATGTCCTCTCCACCTCGGTCGACTTCTACCTCGCCGACTTCCGCTTCGCTGATAACTCCCTCGACTACATCGTCGAGAGTTGGGCCTATATGGACCTGTCGGCGCTCTCGGGGGCCAGCACCCTGTATTTCAACGTCTCCTCGTCGGACGCGGGCAATTACGGCATGAATACGCCGGGGTACTTTGCTGTGGACGACATCACATTCCGGTCGACCGCCGCGGTCCCCGAGCCGTCGAGCCTGATGCTTTGCGCGGCCGGCTTCGTGTTCTTCGGTGCGATGGCCCGGCGCCGCCGTGTCTTTTGATTTGATTCGACAAGAGGGCGACGGGCGGCCATGAATGGCCGCCCGGTTCGCGGGCTCACTTCCTCTCGCGGCCTCGATTCGAGCCAAACGAACTCCTGGTGCGCCTGAGGCTCGGCCGTTCAACGGCCTGACGGCTGAGTTCTGAAAGCGAGGCCAATCCCTAAACAGGAGGCGAACCGTCGGCCGGAATCCGGTGTCTATTGCGAGTTCGGAATGTACGGATGGATTCTTCCCTCGCCGCGAGGGATGATTGAAGGTCATGGAGTGACACGGGATTCAATCTCGCGATCCAGGCCAGAATTGGTCAAGAGTCGGGGACGGAGTGGGGCGATGCTGCTGACGATCTCGACGACTCACCAGCCCGCCACCGACCTCGGCTACCTCCTGCACAAGCATCCCGAGCGGTTCCAGAGTTATGACCTGAGCTTCGGCCGGGCGCATGTCTTCTATCCGGAGGTCTCCGAGGATCGTTGCCGGGCCTGCCTGCTCCTCAACGTGGATCCCGTGGGCATGGTTCGAGGCAAGGGGCAGTCGGAGGGGTTGCTCGACCAGTACGTGAACGATCGCCCCTATGTCGCCTCGTCGTTCCTGAGCGTGGCGATCTCCCAGGTTTACGGCTCGGCCCTCCAGGGCCGATGCAAGGACAGGCCCGAGCTTGCCGAAACTCCGTTGCCGCTGGAAGCAAGCCTAGAGGTGCTCCCCGTG
>CALKTZ010000614.1 GCA_937997355.1 uncultured Planctomycetales bacterium
CCGATCGGTGGTCTCGTCCCCCCCGATCTCCGGAAAGTGGTGATCGCCGACGGCCCGCAGACGATCGAGGTCGAGCCGAACGACACGAGGGAGCAGGCCCAGCCCCTCCCGAACATCGGCGGCGTCTCGGGGCGAATTGGACGGAACGGGGATGTCGATTTCTTCCGCTTCCCCGCCAGGAAGGGGGAACGGCGGATCGTCGAGGTCTACGCGTCAAGGCTCGACACGCCCATCGACTCGGTCCTGGAAATCCTCGACCCGCAAGGCCGGCCGGTCCCCCGCGCCGTGCTCCGGCTGGTCGACCAGACCGAGGTGGCGTTCCGGGATCATGCCTCACGGGGGACGGGGATTCGGCTCACCAAGTGGAACAATCTCGACGTGAATGATTACGTCCTGGTGGGTCGCGAGCTGATGCGGATCTTCGCATTGCCGCGCAACCCGGACGATGATTGCCAGTTCTACGGCGAGGAAGGGCAACGGCTTGGGATGTTCGAGACGACTCCCGAACATCACCCGATGAGTCAGCCGATCTACAAGGTGGAGATCCACCCGCCGGGGACCAAATTCCCGGCCGGCGGTTCGTCGCCGGTGGCCCTGACGTATCGCAATGACGACGGCGGCCCGCGATTCGGCAAGGACGCCCGAATCACCTTCGACCCGCCCCAGGACGGGGAGTACCTCGTCCGATTGCAGGATGTCCGGAGCCTCGGCGGCCCCGATGCGTCCTATCACCTCGTGATCCGCTCGCCCCGCCCCGACTATCACCTCACGTCGAGCACGGCCAATCTGAATATCCCCCGAGGGGGGACGAAGCTCCTCCCGGTCACACTCAATCGGATCGATGGCTTCGATCGCCCGGTGGACGTCTGGGTCGAGGGGCTCCCGGCCGGCATCCGGTCGACCGGCACGCGCATCCAGTCGAACGAGCTGACCGGCCTGATTTCCTTCTCGGCCGAGGAATCCGCCCCGACCTTCTCACCCCCGAGCTGGAAGCTGGTTTCGCGTGCCGTCGACGAATCCGGGGGACGGAACTCGGCCTCGCCGGCTTCCTCTCCCGAGGGGTGGCGATACGCAGACCTGGGCAATCCCTCCGGGGGGCGAATCACCGTCATCCAGGAGCCGAACCTGGATGTTCGCGCGAGCGCGAAGCGCGTGGTCATCCGCCCCGGGCAGGAAGTGACCTTAACCCTCTCGGTCGATCGCGGCCCGGCCTTTTCCGGCCGCGTCCCGGTCCTCGTGCAGAACTTGCCGCAAGGGGTCCGCGTGTTGAACATCGGCCTCAACGGCGTCCTGATCACGGAGAAGCAGACCGAGCGATCGGTCGTGATCCGCGCCGAGCCCTGGGTGAAACCGCTGAGCCGGCCGTTCTATGCGGTCGGCAAGGCCGAGTCCGCGGGGACCGAGGAAAGTTCCCCGCCGATCGTCCTCGAAGTCGCCGAACCGACTGCAAAATCGGCCAGGGCCTCCACGCCCGATCCCAGGTGAGGAACCCATTAGGCTGGACCGGAGCGAAAACGGGACTGGCTCGAAGCGGAGCGCCGTGCCTGTCCCATTTTTCGCGCGACCGTGCGGTGAACCCAGCAACGGAGACCTTCGGTCGGAGGTATTTCGATCGGCGCGGGTCTCCCGACCCCGCCGAAACCGACGACCGAAGGTCTCCAATATTCCTGATGCGCAGGCTCGCCGGAAAGGGGACAGGCACGCCCGGGGTACCGGCGAGCCAGTCCCCTTCTCCGCTCCCGATCCGGTCCAATCCTGTGAAATCCGCGCAGTCCAGGCGTGAACCGTTCTATTCCGGAAGCCCGGAAAGCTCGGTTCGGATCGTTTCCATCAGAGGAGCGATCAGGTCCTCGCCGAAATCGAACCGGATGCGAGCGGCGGCGAACAGTTCCGGCAAGGGGCGCGAGCCGCCGAGCGCCAGAGCATTGCGATAATCGGCCACGGCGGCCGGACGGTCCTGGAGCGAGCGCGACCAGAGCTGGAGCGCCCCGAGCTGCGCGATCCCGTATTCGATGTAATAGAAAGGATACAGGAAGATGTGCAATTGACGGTGCCAGGAATAGTCGCGCGCCGTCTCATGGCCCGACCAATCGACCTCGCCGCCGAACCGGGCGATCAGGCCGCGCCAGGCTTCGGCGCGCTGTTCGGGCGTGTGCGTGGGGTTGTTGTAAATCCAGTGCTGGAAGGCGTCGACGGTCGCGATCCAGGGGAGGATGAGCACGATCCCTTCGAGCAGCTTGCGGTACGACCGGGCGGCGTCGGGCTCGTTGTAGAATGGGTCGAGGTTGCGCGCGCCGAAAAGCTCCATCGTCATCGAGGCGACTTCGCAGAATTCGAGCGGACATTCGCGATAGGCGGCGAGGCGCTCCCCCCGGCAGGCCAGCGTGTGGAACGCGTGCCCCCCCTCGTGGAGCAGGGTCCGAACGTCCGAATCCATGCCGACGGCATTCATGAAGATGAACGGGAGCCGGTCATCCTCCAGGGTGGTCTGGTAGCCGCCGGGGGCCTTCCCCTTGCGATTGGCGAGGTCGAGCAGCTTGTGAGTGCGCAGGTAGGCGAACTGCTGGCCAAGCTCCGGCGCGACCTCCTGGAAGATCCGCTCGGCCCCCTGGGCCAGCTTGTCGACATCCTCGAACGGCCGCAAGGGGGCCCGGCCGGTCGGGTCAACCGAGAGATCCCAGGGGCGGAGCGAGTCGACCTTGAGCAGCTTCCGGCGCTGTTCCTGGATCTCGCGGGCCAGGGGGACGACGACCTTCTCGACCGAATCCTGGAAGCGGACCGTCTCGGCGACTCCGTAGTCGAAACGCTCCCGCAGTCGGAAGGCATAGTCGACGAAGTTGTCGAATCCCGCCTCGCGGGAGACCGCGATCCGGAGCTGCATCATCTCGTCGAACTGACGGTCGAGCAATTCCCGGTCGGCCAATCGGCGGGTCGCCGAGAGTTCCCAGGCCGATTGACGGAGCGATCGGTCCGTCTCTTCGAGGAAGACGGCCATCTGGGCGAGGGTCCGTTCCTGGTCTCGGAAGTTGACCGTCATCGCCCCCATGATCTTCTGATAGCCCTGCTCAAGCTCGGCCAGCTTGGTCTCCCGCTCGATGTTGGCCTCCCGATAGAGCGCCCGGCGGTTCTCAATCGCCCGGTCGAAGACGAAGAACCGATCCTTCGGCAGGGACTCGCGATAGGGGGAATCGAGGTAGCGGTTGCGGATCTCGTTCTGGACCGGCTTGAGCCTCGGCTCGATCTCCCGGATGAACTCCAGGTAGGCCGCTTCGTGGCCGGGGTCGTCGGTCTGGCAGGTCATCGCGATGTACCGCTCGACCCCTTCCTGCCCGACCGCGCCGTTCAGCTCGCCTGCCGCCACCAGCCAGGCTTCCAGAGCCTCGGAGGAGTCGATCGGCATCGCCAGGAGACGATTGTACCAGGGTTCGATCTGTTCCCAGGTCTTCAGCTCGACCGACGCGGGGAGCCACTGGTGGGGGTAAGTCTCGGGTTCGTAAGCGGTTAGCGATGCCATCTCAGCAACGATCCTCGACGCGGGTGTGGGGCGATTCCCGAATGCCGGCCCGATTCGGGACCTTGCGTCCGGGCGGACAGGGGCCGGCCTCCGCCATCTCGTTTTGCAATGCCCCCTGCCCTTATGACACAATAAGAATCATCGTCCCGGCCCGACATCGGTGTCAACAGCCGATCCGCCGGACGACTATACACTTACCCCGCCACGGAGAACGTCCTCGGATGAGTCAAGGCAACAACGCCCCGACCAAGTATCGCTTCTCGTTCGGCCCCTGGAACATCAGCACCGGTTCCGACCCCTTCGGGCCTCCGTTCCGCAAGGAGATGGAATACGCCAACAAGCTCAAGACCTACAAGAAGCTCGGCTTCGACGCGGTTCAGTTCCACGACGACGACATCGTCCCGGCCGACTGGGACTGGCAGCAGACGGTCAAGGGGATCGCCGAGGTCAAGAAGATCCTCGACGGCGAGGGCCTGTTCGTCGAGATCGTCGCCCCCAGGCTCTGGGAAGATCCTCGCACCGTCGACGGCGGCTTCACCGCCAATAGCGCGAGCGACCGCAAGTATGCCCTCGACCGCGCCCGCCGCTGCGTCGACGTCGCCCGCGAGGTCGGCTGCAAGAACTACGTCCTCTGGCTGGCCCGAGAAGGGAGCTACATCCGGGAGGCCAAGTGCGCCAAGACCGCCATCGCCCGGATCGTCGACGCCTTCAACGTGATCCTGGAAGCCGACAAGGAGATCCGGGTCCTCGGCGAGGCCAAGCCCAACGAGCCGATGGACCAGGCGTATCTGCCGACCGTCGGCCACATGATCGGCGTGGCCTACAAGACGGTCGACCCCAGCCGATCGGGCGTCCTGATCGAGAGCGCGCACTCCATCCTGGCCGGCCTCGACCCGGCGGACGACATGGCCTACGCCCTCTATCACGACAAGCTCTGGAGTGTCCATCTCAATGACCAGAACGGCTTGAAGTACGACCAGGACAAGACCTTCGGCTCGGTCGACCTGCGACGCGCCTTCAACCAGGTCTGGGTCCTGGAGAAGAATGGATTCGGCAAGAACGGCGAATGCGTGGGCCTCGACATCAAGGCCATGCGCACAACCTCCTTCGAGGATTCCACCAAGCACCTGGCGAACTCGAAGGCCCTCTTCCTCGACATCCTCGACATCGTCCGGGGCATCGACGAGAAGGTCGTCGAGGAATACCGGCAGAACCGCCAGTACGAAGACCTCGAGCTGTTCATCATGAAGGCCCTCATGGGCCGGAAGAAGTAATCAGGTACCCAGGTAGAAATCGGGGACCGGCCTGACGTGCCTGTTCCCGATTTTTCAGGCTTCAGCGGCCTTCGAGCCTCATTTTCAGATAGGCCCCGGTTCGGCTCTCCTCGATCCTGGCCACGTCGAGAGGCGTCCCCTGCGCGACCACCCGCCCGCCGGCATCCCCGGCCCCCGGACCCAGGTCGACGACCCAATCGGCCGCGAGGATCACATCGGGGTTGTGCTCGATCACGATCACCGTGTTCCCCTGGTCGACCAGCCGCTGGAGGATCCGATTCAGGCGGTCGACGTCCTCGAAATGCAGTCCGGTCGTCGGCTCGTCGAGGATGTACAGGGCATGGTCCTCGGTCGGCCGGGCAAGCTCCGCCGCGAGCTTCACGCGCTGGGCTTCTCCTCCCGAGAGGGTCGTGCTCGATTGACCGAGCGTCACGTAGCCGAGGCCGACTTCGTGCAGGGCCGTCAATACGCTCAAAATCTTGCGATGCGCGCCGAAGAAATCGATGGCCTCGTCGACCCGCAACTCCAGCACGTCGCCGATCGACTTCCCCTTGAAGAGGACTTCCAGCGTCTGACGATTGAATCGTTTCCCGAGGCAGACGTCGCAGGTGACATAAAGATCCGGGAGGAAGCTCATCGGCAGACGCCGAACCCCCAGGCCCTCGCAATGTTCGCAGCGCCCCCCCTTCGCGTTGAAGCTGAACCGGGTCGAGGAATAGCCCCGGATCTTGGCCTCGCGGGTTGCGGCGAAGACGCGGCGGATTCCCTGGAACATGGTGGTGAAGGTCGCGGGGGTCGATCGCGGAGTCCGGCCGATCGGGCTCTGATCCACGTTGATTAGCGTTTCGATCCCCTCAACGCCCAGGACCCGGTTTTCTCCCTCCTTGGCGGTCGAGACGTCTCCCCGTTCCTTCGCGGCCCGAAAGCCCGGCACCAGCACATCGTGGATCAGGGTGCTTTTCCCCGACCCGCTCAGGCCGGTGATGCAGGTGAGCGCGTTGCGAGGGATATTGACGTTCACCGACTTGAGGTTATGAACGGCCGCGTCGCGGATCTCGATCCATTGCCGGCCTTGTGCGCGACAATCCCTCCGGTCGCGCGGAGCGGCCCCGGATTCGCGGAGGTAGCGGGCCGTCACCGAATTGGGATCGTTCACGAATTGAGCAAACGGCCCCTCGGCCATCAGCAGGCCGCCGTCGGGGCCGGCGCCGGGGCCAAGGTCAACCACCCAATCGGCCGCGCGAATCACGGCTTCGTCGTGCTCGACCACGATCAGGGAGTTCCCTTGCTGTTGCAGGCGGCGGATCGAGCCGATGAGCCGATCGGTATCGCTCGGGTGGAGTCCGGCCGTCGGCTCGTCGAGGACATAGCACACGCCGACCAGCCCCGCGCCGAGCTGGGTCGCCAATCGTGCCCGCTGCAACTCCCCTCCGGAGAGAGAATCCGAACTTCGACTCAAAGAAAGATAAGAAAGCCCGACTTCCTCAAGGAAACCGAGCCGGTTCTCGATCTCGCGGACGAGTGGGGTCCCGACCGGCTCCCGGGCGGGATCGAGTACAACCCCTTGAAAGAACTCGCGCAAGTCGCGAATCGAGAGCGCCGAAAGCTCGTCGATCGATTTCCCCTCGAAGCGTACGGCCCTGGCCTCGCTCCGCAATCGGGTGCCGTTGCACGAGGGACAAATTTTCGCCTCAACCGCTTGATCGGCCTGGCTTTTTTCTGAAGCCGATTCGGCGACGACTCCCAGCCCCTGGCAGCCGGGGCAGGCGCCATAGGGACTATTGAAGCTGAAGGATCGTGGTTCGAGGATCGGCAGGCTCGTGTTGCAGGTGGGGCAGGCGAAATGGATGCTCAAGGTCTGATCGACCCAACCCTGTCCGGGGATTTCGACCGAGAGGGTGACCAGCCCATCCGCCAGCTTGAGGGCTAATGCCAGGCTCTCCGCAACCCTCGGGCGAATCCCTTCGCGGATCACCAGCCGATCGATGACGGCCTCGATCGTGTGTGCCTTGGTTTTGGCCAGCTTGGGGGGCTTCTCGGCGACCTCCACCATCTCGCCGTCGACCCGGGCGCGGATCAGGCCGGCCCGGCGGATCGCCTGGAAGGCGTCGGCATGTTCCCCCTTGCGGCCCCGGACCAGCGGGGCCAGAACGATCACCTTCCGGCCGGCTTCGAGCGCCATCACCGAGTTCGCCATCTGCTCGGGGGTCTGGCGGCGGATCGGCTGTCCGCAAACCGGGCAATGCGGAACACCCAGCCGGGCGAAGAGGAGCCTCAGAAAATCGTGGACCTCGGTGATCGTCCCGACGGTGCTCCGAGGATTGGCGGTCCCGGTCTTCTGGTCGATCGCCACGGTGGGGGGGAGCCCGTCCATCTCGTCGAGGTCGGGACGTTCCAGTTGATTCACGAGCTGGCGCGCGTGGCTGGCCACGCATTCCAGATAACGCCGCTGCCCCTCGGCGAAGATCGTGTCGAACGCGAGCGAACTCTTGCCGGAACCGCTGACGCCGGTCAAGACCACCAGGCGGTCGCGTGGCAGGTCGACGTCGAGATTCCGCAGGTTGTGGACGCGCGCCCCGCGCACGACGATCGCCCCGCAGCGACGGCGCCACAACCCTTCTTGTGGAGAACCTGCGCATGAACGACACCGCTGCCTTCCTCGCCGCGCTGGGCGACGTCCC
>CALKTZ010000615.1 GCA_937997355.1 uncultured Planctomycetales bacterium
TGCAACGCAGCGTAGGCATCGCGAATTTGCCGTAGAATCCCGGCGGCCCCTTCCCTTGGATCGATCTGCTTGCGTTCCAGGGCCAGGAGCTGACCGTTCCCGTACCCCAATCCGAGTTGGAGCTTGGTCCCTCCGATCTCAATTCCCAGTAGGATTGGCTGCGACATAAACTCGTGCAACTCCGCGAATTCTTCCTGATTGATTTCGTGGCCAGTCCGAGGTTGTGACTCAACCAGGTCTTATCGAGGTCGTACCGATTGGATCAGGCAGGGTAATCTCATCCGAGCGTGTGATTTTCCCAACACAAACCCACTACAATCAATGCCGGCCGCAAAGGCAGGTTTATGTGACGCGTCGGCGGCCAACGGTTTGCGATGGAAAGGTAGATGATGCCTCAGCTCGCGGGAGTCGCTCTCAATCTCGGCCTGGCATTCGGGGCCTGGTGGACCGCTCGATTTGTCTTCCGTCAACGAGACGCCGGTCCCCAAATTCTCGCGACCGCGACGATCGCCTGGACCTGGTGTATTCTGGGAACGCAGCTCCTGGGCATACTCTCGGGACTTCATATTCAAGGAGCCGCGATCTGGGTTGGGATTGGTCTCATCATCTCACTGCTAGGCGGGAAGTTTTTGACATTCCCGGTTTATCAGCTATCAACGCCACGGCCAACATCCCCCGCATCATCATCCTCGGTTTCATGGCCGGCGTTGATCTGTTTGGCGTTCCTGATCTGGGTCTGCCTGGAGATGCTCCTCCAGTCCCTGCTCTATCCCGTCAAGGTGATGAGCGACGGTCCAATCTATCATCTTTATTTCGCGGTACGCTGGTGGAAGGCTGGAAAATACTTCCTCATCGCTTCCCCGTTCGGTGAGAGTGCCGCCACCTATTTCCCCGCGAACGGCGATCTGTGGTTCACCTGGTTGATGATGAGTTGGAACGGAGATCGCCTCGCCAGGATCGGCCAGGCCCCTTTTCTCGGTCTTGCGGGCCTGGCTGCTTATCAGATCGCCCGGAGCCTCTCGGCCAGCCGATCCGCGTGTATGATCGCCGCGATCTGGTTCCTCACATCAACGCCCGTGCTGGTGTTCTCATTCCAGGCGAACGTCGACACGATTTTTTTCGCGAATTACCTGATCGCCACCTACTTCTTCCTGAGATTCGCCCGCGATGAAGATGGCTCCGCCTCACTCCTGCTCGGAGGTCTCGCCGCGGGCGGTTCGCTCGGAACCAAGTCGGTCGCGCTTGTCTTCATGCCTCCGCTTATCCTGCTGACACTCATCGCGGTAATCGCTCGCCCTGCCTCTCTCAGAGTTCGCATCGCTCGGATTTTCGTACTTTTTCTCGCTCCGCTCATCCTCTCGGGGTTCTGGTATGTCCAAAACACGGTCCTCAGCGGGAATCCCTTCTATCCGCTCCGGGTCGAACTATGGGGACGCCCCCTCCTGAATGGCTGGTATGGACGGGGGGCGATGGAAAACAGCCCCTTTTATATCCCAATCTCCTGGTGGAGAGCGTTCGGGGATACACTCCTCGCCGTCCTCGATCCTCGCCTAACTCCTCTCTGGATTCTGGCCATCCTGGGAGCCTGGTCGATTCGCCGATCCGGGGGAAACAACTCGGACGCGCGGTGGGCCTGGCTGCTCTCACTCTTATCGATCGCCAACATCCTGCTTTACTGGTTTTTCATCCCTTATCGAACGCAGCAGCGATTCATGCTCCAGGCGCTCGGTCTCGCGGTAACGCCCCTCGCGCTGATGTTTGACCGGAGCAAATGGATCGCATCACTTGCAACGATCTTGCTCGTTCTTCACGTCGCGACGCCTCAAACATGGCCATTCGTGTCGAGCGACACGCAGCCGATCCCCTGGGACCTTACGCCGTTAATCCCGAATTTCATCGGCCCCCCGCTGGCATCGTTGTATTCCCCCTTCGCCGCATTATCTTCCACGATTGGCGGATCCGGCCCCGCCGCCTCGGACGGATGGCTCGTCGGAATCAAGCTCCTGATCCCACTCGCTCTCGGCTCCCTTTCATTCCTCGTTGCCTGGAGTTGGTCTCATCGGTTTCTGGGAACTCGATTCCGCCGACTCTCCATCCCACTCGCCAGCTCGGCCCTGCTGGGAATTGTCGGATTCTTCGTCTACTGGCCGGGAAACGTGAGTCCGAGGCTGCTATTTTATCCTCCCTTTCCCGACTTCTATGTCGGCTGGATGAACTTCGAATCGGCCTCCGGACCGACCGGAACGAAGGTCGCCTACGCCGGGACCAACATCCCCTATTATTTGTTCGGATCTGGGCTTAAGAACGACATCGTCTACGTGAACATCAATGAGCACCGCGATTGGCTCATGCATGACTACCACTGTCAAGCAGCCTCGCAAGGAAACGGGGTCTGGCCGAACTCTCGGCCGGGGTGGGACCGCTTGCACCCGGATTATCCGTCATGGGTCGCGAATCTCGACGCCGCGCGCATCAAGCTGCTCGTCGTCACCAGGGTCAATACGTCGGAAGGGGCTCACAACGTGGCCGACGCCGATGGTTTCCCGGTCGAACGGCAGTGGGCCGAATCGCATCCCGACCGTTTTCAAATCCTTTACGGCGCGGTTGAGCGAGATCCCTGGTTCCGGATTTTTCGATTACTCCCGCCGAACGGAGGAAATGCATCAATCAGACA
>CALKTZ010000616.1 GCA_937997355.1 uncultured Planctomycetales bacterium
AAGACGCCGCGACCGGGCAGGCCTTCTCCTCGGGGGTCCTCAAACGACTCATCGAGGAGCAGGACAACGTCACCTGGACTCACCGCGCGCTCGAACAGGATTTCAGCAATCAACGCCTCTCACGCCTCATCAAGATCGGCCTGATCGGCTACATCACCCTGGCGACGCTCGCATCCCTCGGGCTCATCGCGATGAAGGCCCTGGGAGGCTCGGCGGATACATAAAAGTTGACCGACAGTTTGGATGGATCGAATTGGTGGAACGGAATCGCCGGAAATTGGTGATGCGAATCTTTCGCTTCTGGCAGCGGGGGCAGTTGGTTCTCGTTTTTCACCTTCTGGCGATTAGCCTTATAGGCATGGGGCACTTCACGACGACGAACGTTCGGCATCCTGGCCAGTGCTTACCTACGGAATCGCCCGGGAACCGCATCTGGTACTGGCTCTCCTCGGGGCTGAAAGATCCACTTTCAGACTATCTCGACAATACCGAGATCGAACAGATCATAGTAATGTTCGCCAGCATAATGATCACCGGGCTTTGGCTCAGCCTGTCCATCTGGTCGATGCGGCCCCTTCGCCCACGGCTCAATTTACGCCTACGCACCATGATGGCCCTCATCGCATTCGCCACCATCGAATGCATCATCGCGGGCAAGGCATTGAAGGCGTGGGATCGGTGGGATCTCTACCGGGCGCTCGGAGACTATTATGCGAAGCAGGAGAAATTTGCTCGCATGATCGCCGAACTGCCTCAATCCGAACCGAGCGACGTCGAGGCCCAGCAATGGCAGAAAGCGATGAAAAATACGATCGCTAAAAATCGCCGATTGAAGGAAATCTACCAACGCGCCGCCTGGCATCCATGGTCCGACGTCGAGATGGGTGAAAATGATCGCGCCAACCGACCCGGTCCCTGATTCACATCCGAAGGATGCGATCGTACTCGCTGTGATGGCCGATCCAGAACCAGACCAATCCCTCCGATCTGTCCCTGGCCAACGCTCGATAACGCAATCCAACACGCGCCGACCAGAATACTCCGATACGTTTGAGCCTCAAAGACGGATGGTGGGGATCGGCTTGCATCAGCTCAAAATTCTTGTCGGCCAGTTCCTGAACCTCGTCTGGCAGGTGACGGTAACAATACCAGAAATCCGGAGTTGCAAAGTGTGTCATAGCGGTTTGCAACGGCCGGATTCAAAGTCGGCATCCGCTTTTCGTCCGGCCTCCTCCAATCGTCCGGCCAGTACATCGGACTCGATGCGGCGGTCCCAGACATCCGCCAGATATTCCTCGAACCACCGCGCGAATGCCTCAAGCTCGGTGGGAGCCAGATGCGCCACGGCAGCTTCGAGTTCTTGCAAGCTCATGGGTTGCTCCTGTTAACGAAATCATCCTCATCTTATCATCGATGCCGTATTTTACATTTCCACGCAAGTTCAAGCCGTCGAATTTAGCGATGGGAAGAATCTGATCGGCGAGGGTCTCCCGACCCCGCCGAAACCGCCGACCGTAAGGTCTCCGGGATCTTCGCACTCGGCGTCGGCCCGCGAAAAAGGGCACCCTACGCCATCATCCCGGAATCCAACATGAGCCAAAGCAAAATCATGAACTCCGGGGCGGATCATTGCCGTCTTCATTCCGAGATTTGATCTGGAGTAGGATCTCATCCAGCGTCAACGGTCCGATGAGGGCCTCACGTTCCACGGTATAGTTACCGTATCCACTCGAAAACTGGTTGATGAATCGAAGGGCGTCGGCGGCTCCTAACTCGCGATACAGCACTTCGATCGCCCGTTTCGTCAACTCCGCGAGCGATTTCCTTTCCGCATTCATAACCCAAGCTCCCCGATCAGTTCCAAGGGACTGACCACTTTCGTTGTTCTGGCGCGGATCATCCTCGCTCGCTTCAGCAAACGGTCGTCGCAGGTGCAAAAGAAATCGACATGCCCCTCCACGGCGGATGCGAGATGAAGCCCATCCAATGGTTTGAGACCGGCCTGGATGAACGTTCCTGCCAACGACTCGATTTCCGTGGAGACCCGAATCATCGATCCCGCCCTTGCAAGTATATCGATCGCATGGGCTTTCCGGACAGGATATGGATTGCGTTCCAACTCGAACTCAAGGGCATCGGAAGAGGCCAATGTCGCCTGCCCCGATTCACAAAACTTGATGATGCTGAGCACGGCCTCCGCTTCCAGCCGTACGCGGAGTTGAGCTTCGTCGTCGAGTGGTCTTTGAATGCTGCACATGTCGAGATAAATCAGCATGCGGTCAAGCCATCCTGAAAGTTCACGCTTTCATCACCACCTGCGCCGGGTTGATCGCCTGGAACTTCCCCTTGTTCGCGGTGATCTCGAAGGATCTGGGGACCGACTCGATCCCGTTCAAAACGTGAGTGATCGTCGGCCTGAGCCGGACCCGCCCCGAGGCGACCAGCCGCACCGTGTGCGCCAGGTGGGCCTGCGTGCTGATGTCCGGAAAAACATAGCGCAGGCTCCGCTCGCGGAGGATGTCGACATTCAGCTCGATCGGGCCGCCGAACCAGGAGACACCGACGATCGTCCCCCCCGACCGGACCGAATCCAGGGCCGTGAGTAGCGTCTGATGCCCGGCCAATCCCTGCTTGGGGCTCCCTCCCGCGCATTCGAAGACGACATCGGCCCCGATCCCCCCGGTGAGGTCGCGGATCGCCGAGACGACATCCACCGATCGGGCGTTCAGGGCATGGTCGGCGCCGAGTTCTTTGGAAATCTCGCACGCCTCGTCGCGCACGTCGACCGTGATCACCAGCCCCGCGCCGCTCAGCCGAGCAATCTGCAAGCACTCGATCCCCATGCTCCCCTGGCCGAAGATGACCACGGTGTCGGCGATCTTGATTTGCGCGGTCTCGACGGCCGCAACGCTGTCGCTGAGCGATTGGAGGCAGGCGGCCTCGCTGTCGGAGATCCGATCGTCGACTTTCACGAGCGCGATTTCCGGCAACAAGGCCCGCTCGGAGAAGCAGCCCGGCAGGTCGAAGCCGATGACCGGACCTCGCCGGCAAAGGTCGCTCCGTTCCGACCGGCAGAGGGGGCAATTGCCGCACGGGAGCTTGGCCCGCGCCGCCACCCGATCGCCGGCCTTGAACCGCGTCACGCCCGATCCGGTCTCCAGAATCCGGGCGCAGAATTCATGGCCGAAGAGCTGGATCGGTGCCTCGGTTTCCAGCCTCCGCTTCACCCGGTCGTACGCGAGCGTGGGGATGCCGAAGGCGAGCTGCGCCTCCGTGACACTCGGCTGCACCACCAGGGGTTCGACCAGCACATGATCCGGAGGACAGACCGGCTCCGGGACATCGTCCAGCCGCATGTCGCTGAAGCCGTGAAATCGCCAAGCTTTCATGATACCGCATCCTGTTCACTCGGAACGGAAAGGAGACGTGTGGCCTAAACCAGGCATTTGAATTTATGCCAATAAGATTCAATGGCGATACGTGCATCGACATCGCCGGAATATCTATCGAAAAAATACAGGAAGCTGCAAACGACCTCGGACTGGTCGCGGTTCAGCGACGCATACCGTTCCGAAGCCCGATCGCCTTGCCCAGAAAGTGTCAAATTCCAAATCACGGAATCTGCCGTGATCGTGTCGGATGCACGCCAATTCCGGAGCGACCAGCACATAAAGGCCGGGAGATAGAATTGCCATCCTGCGACGTTGAAGTAATACAACGATGTAGAACCGCTCTCCAATTTCCAATCGGGCACGTCGGACCAGTGTTCCTCCGGATCTTTGAGCCCCGCCGTGATCCATTCTGGTTCATCCGTGTCGTAGAAATCTTCGAGACAGGCTTGATGCAATGTCTCGCCATCGCCACGGGAAACCTCGACGAACGCCTCCTGAATCCGCAGGATCAACGCGTCGATGTCGGCAAGTTCGGTCTCGGTCTGTTTCGCAGGAAATACAGCCCCGCCGTAATTGCGCCTGCAATCAGGGCAGTACTCATAATGGTATTTCCACGGAACATGGCAATGGGGGCAATTCATCGATTTCCCCTCGATCACACCGCTCGTTCTGCGGCCTTCCGCACAAACTTCTGCAAGCTGTGGCATGAGGGATCAACCAGGCCCCGGTTGCCGCCTGCCGACATCACCACCTCGGAGACGTAAATGTCGCCGCGGGAATCGACCCGAATGTCGTGAGGGGCGAAGAAGTCTCCCGGCGCGCAGGGGTTTTGGCCTCCTCCCCAGCGGGCGTGGAGCTTGCCCCGGCGGTCGAAGATGCTGACACGCCCCCCCGGAGAATCCTCGCTCGGGGCTTCTGTGCCAGGCCACATGCCCGACC
>CALKTZ010000617.1 GCA_937997355.1 uncultured Planctomycetales bacterium
CCATCCACTTCCACCCCGAGCATGTCCGCAAGATCCTCAAGCGGCGACTGAAGTGGACCAGCCAGAGACCCCAGCGGAAGGCCAGGGAGCGGGATGAGGTCGCCATCGCCCACTGAAGGAGTCAGGAACTCCCCCGGGTCATCCGCAAGGCCCGCAGGCGGAAGGCGCACCTGGTCTTCCTGGACGAATCGGGCTTCATGCTCACCCCGACGGTCCGTCGCACTTTCGCCCCGAGGGGGCGGACGCCTATCCTCAGGAGCTGGGACCGACACGACCGGATCTCGGCCATCAGCGCCGTGACCGTCAGCCCGAAGCGGAAGCGCCTCGGGCTGTATTTCCACCTGATGCCCGACGACGAGAACGTCCACGGCGAGGACACCGTGGCGTTCCTGCGGCAGTTGCGGCGGCACATCCCCGGGCCGATGACGATCCTGTGGGACCGGGGCAACGTCCACGACCGCTCGAAGGTGGTGCGTGCATACCTGGCGGGACGCCCCGAGATCGTGACCGAGAAATTCCCCGGCTACGCACCCGAGACCAACCCGGACGAGATGGTGTGGCAGCATTCCAAGCATGGCCGGCTCTCCAACTTCGCGCCGGATGACACCGACGAGCTGCGATCGGTCCTGGTCGAGGAGCTGGACCGAGTCCACCGCAAGCCCGAGTTGCTGGCCGCCTTCATCCGGCATGCGAAGGTCCCGATCCGGTTGAGGACATCGTCGCATTAGCTACGCTGGAGTCAGTAATCCATTCAAAGTTCGACCGCAAGTATTTTCTAAAAAAGTGACAAAATATATATTTTTTACCTATGCATGAATGCTACAGATGCAATGCTTGCAAGTAAGGGAGCTTCCACGAGACCACTCGCATCACCATGAACGAGATCGCAGAAACCGCGACCACTAAATTATAATTAATGTATTATTTATTATAATTATTATCATGTTAGTTTGCATGCCCGAGCCTGGAACACCATCGGCAGCCCGAAGAGGGTCGATTCATCGTCGGCGAGGCGGAGCAATTCGTTGACGAGGCGATCCAGCTCGCCGGGCTCGACCAGGCCGTATTCGATCATCGACGCCCCGAAGCTGCGGAGCGAGAGGCCGTTCGACCGCTTGAATCGATCTCGCGTCGAGAGGGCGAACGCCGAGCCGACCTGTACCTCGGCGAAGCCGGCCTCTCGGAAGAGGCGAGGCAGGGTCGGCCCGATCCGGAAGTGGGCGCCCCGGCGTTCGCCGAGCGCGAGCTTGAGGGCGAAGCAACGATCCGCCGCCTCGGACGGCGGGTCGCAGACCCATCGCGAGAGGTCCATCTCCTCGCACGAGACCACACCGCCGGGGCGGACCAGGTCGCGCATCGTCTCGATCGCGTCGAGCGGATTCGTCATGTGCATCAGCACGAGCCGGCAATAGGCGAGGTCGAACGACTCGGCGGGGAGCCCGGGGCTGGCGGCATCGGCCAGATGAAAGGAAACGTTCGACAGCCCGAGCGAGCGCACATGGCGCTCGGCCTGCTCGATCTGCAACGGGCTGACATCGACGCCGACAACCTCCCCGCCGGGGCCGACCTTCTCGGCCAGGCGGGCCGTGATATTGCCGCTGCCGCAGCCGAACTCGACGACCCGGCTCCCCTCGCGCAAGCCGGAGGCTTGCAGCCAGGCATCGGTCGAAGCCCCGTACGCCGCGTCGATGATCCGGAGCCGCTCGACATCGGCTTCCCCGGTCTGGAGCATGTAATCGCCGCGCGCCGGTTTCGTGCAAACAATTTCGCTCATGGCCCGATCTCTCCCCGCGTTCGAACGTGCCGAAGGCCCGGGGAAAACCGGGCCTTCGACAACCATAGATCCGCCGGGGGGTGTTGTCCAGCGTCGAGATCAAGCGGCGATCACTTCTTTTCCTTGAGGATCTTGTTCAGGTCCTCGACCGCCTTCCGGAGCGCATCGACCTGGACCGACAGCTCGTCGAGCCGTTTGACGGTGGGATCGGCCGAGGCCGCTTGCCCGGCCTGATTCGGAGTTCCGGCCGGGTTCATCTTCACCCCGATCACATTCTTCTCGTTCCCCGGCATCGTGCTCAGATTGAACGATTGCCCTCTCCCCTGAAAGGTCCCTCCGGAACCCCTGAACGTGATCGCCGGGGGGATTTCGACCCCCTGGACCGTGACGGCCTTGGTCGTCACCGACCCCGAAGGTAGCTTCGCGATCGTCTTTGCCGCCAGGGGAGCCTCCGTGAACGTCAGCTCGAAGGGTGTTGTCGCCTCCATCCTCGGCACGCCGTCCCGATTCACGATGTGGTAACGCGGCCTGGCGCCGCCTGTGGAGACTGCTTCAAGGCGGAGCGTCACATCCTTCAACTGTTTCTCCGGAGTGATCGAGACCGTCTTCCGGTCCCCCTCGTGGAGCAATTCCAGCACCAGCGGCTTTTCGCCGTTCTCCTGGATCAGCTTGGAGAGGAGGTGTTCGTCGCCGACGGGCTTGCCGTTGAGCTTCAGCAGGATGTCGCCGACGGCGATTTTGACCTTGTTCGCAGGTCCTTCGGTATCGATGTGATTGACGTCGAGCCCTTCCCCTTCGGCAAGCTTGAGGTGAGCCCGCAGGAGGGGATTGACCTTCTGGGTGATCAGCCCGATCACGTAAACCGGCCGCTCCACCCTCGCCAGGGCGAGCCCATGCTGAATCCGGGGTTGAACCTGGATCGTCAGCTTCTGCCCCTCTCGCAGCAACACCAGGTCGGCCGGCTTGTCGCCGACCTTCCCGAGCGCGTCCACCAGGTCGGCCGGATTCGCCAGCGGATGATCGCCCAGGCTCAGCAGGATATCGTGCGGACGCAGCCCGATCTCGCTCTCGGGACTCTTCGGGTCCACCTGCGCAACCGCCATCCCCCGATCCCTGGGGAGCTTGAGCTGGGCGCGAAAGCTGTCCGCGATGTTATAGAAATAGATCGACGAGAACGACTTCGCGACGCTGTAGGACCACGGATTGGGCTTATCCGTCGCCGCCCGGGCGCGGCCAACCACGCCGATCGTGACGTCGTGTGCCGACTCTTCCTTCTGCTGAACTCGACCGACCACCGCGACCGGCTCGTTCGGAGAGTCGGACTTGATCAGGATCAAATGCCCCTTCTCCTGGGAGCCTTCCGTCGGAGAACTCTGCGCCGAGCAGAGGGCCGGCTGGCCGAGGGCCGCGGCGAGACAGACGAAGCCGATTCCACACAAACGACGAATCATCAGACAGACTCCTTCTTCCAAAAAAACATGGGCGCGCACCGCGCCCTGGGACGGATTGCTTCACGTAGAGCGGCTTATGCTCGGCCTTCACCAGACCGTAGCCGGAGCGGAAATGGGGACTGGCTCGAAGCGGAGCGCCGTGCCTGTCCCCTTT
>CALKTZ010000618.1 GCA_937997355.1 uncultured Planctomycetales bacterium
TTTGGGACCGCACGGTCACGCGCGAGGAGATCCAGGACGAGTTGATGCAGAAGTTTGCCGAGTTCCCGTCGATCAACTTCAACTTCTCGCAGCTCATCCGCGATAATGTCGAGGAGGCGCTCTCGGGGGTCAAGGGGGCGAACTCGATCAAGCTGCTGGGGAACGATCTCGAAACCCTGGAAAGTGCCGGCCAGCGAGTGGTGAACATCCTCAATCGAGTAGACGGGGTTGTCGGCGCCGGCCTCTTCCACATCCTCGGCCAGCCGAATCTGGAGATCCAGATCGATCGCCACGAATGCGCTCGATACGGCATCAATGTGGCCGATGTCGAATCGGTCGTCCAGGTGGCCGTCGGCGGGCAGGCCTTCACGGAGATGGTCGAGGGGGAGAAGCGGTTCGACATCGTCCTCCGGCTCCCCCGCGATCAGCGGAACGATCCCGAAGTGATCGGCAGGATTCCGGTGGATACGCCCCCCGGCCCGGATGGCAAGCCCGGCGCCCGGATCCCGCTCAGGCAATTGGTGACGATCGATCCCCACAAGCCGGGGGCAACCTACATCTACCGGGAGAACAATCGCCGATTCATCCCCATCAAGTTCGGCGTGCGGGGGCGAGACCTGGCTTCGACGATCCTGGAAGCCCAGCGACGGGTTGAAGATCCCGAACACGGTGCGAAGCTCCCCGACGGCTACGAGGTGGTCTGGTCGGGCGAATTCGCCCAGATGCAGCAGGCCAATGCCAAGCTCCTCTGGATCGTCCCGATTTCGATCAGCTTGATTCTGATCCTCCTCTACACGGCGTTCAACTCGATCAAGGACGCGCTGCTCGTGCTGGCCAACGTGGTCGCGGCGACGATGGGAGGCGTCTGGGCATTAAAACTGACGGGGACGCCGTTCTCGATCTCCGCGGCGGTCGGATTCATCTCGATCTTCGGCGTGGCCGTGCAGGACGGGGTGCTTCTGATCTCCTACTTCAACCAGATGCGGGCGGCGTGCCTGCCGGTTCGGGAGGCCGTGATGCGCGGGGCCGAACTGCGGGTCCGGCCGGTCGTGATGACCTCGCTGACGGCCGCGCTGGGGCTCCTGCCGGCGGCTCTTGCGAACTCGATCGGCTCCCAGGCGCAGAAGCCGCTGGCGATCGTGGTGGTGGGGGGGATGCTGGTCACCCTCTTCCTCACCCGCTATCTGATGCCAGTTCTCTACTCCTTCTTCCCCGCCCCCGCCGGGACCGGAGCAGGGAACCTGGACCTGATCGCCGGATCGCACTACACCGACCGATTCCTCCCCAAAACGACTCGGACTCCCAGGGCCGATGCCGATTAGTGGATCAGGGGGCAATCTTCTGGCCGCAGTCGTTGCAGAATTGCGATCCCGGGGGATTCATCGCGCCGCAGGACCGGCAGCCCGGATCTTCGAGGGGATTGCCGCACTGGTTGCAGAAATTGGCGTCGGCCGGATTGGGGTGGGTGCATTTCCCGCAGGAGAGGGAAGCATCGCCGAGGTTGGGGCCGTCGTCTCCTCGAAATGCGGCCGAGACTCCGTGGCCTACTGCTCGCGCGAGGGTTTCCACGCCCCCGCGCGTTCCTCTGGCCGTTTCATTGAAGGTGTCGACGGCGACCGGCGTGATCTCTCGCGACAGATAACGCGAAACCGAGCCCAGATAGGCGAACCTCAGCATCCCCTGCCCAATGGCCAGGAGCGGGATGCCGACGAAGAAGCACCAGAATAAACGAGGAGGCCCGAAACCGCCCATCGCCGAGAAGAAGTCTACCATTCCCGCTGCGATGAAGAGGATCCCCACGCCGATGACAATCGGCCCGACCACTCGCAGGGTCGTCCGAATTTGCGCATGCGAATCGTCGACCGGCTTGAATTTTGGCGGCATGAGTTCGCTCCAGCACCTGGTTCATCACGCAGCTATCTTCGCCGATTCCGGCCGAGTATTGGAATCGATTTCCGCGTTTTCGGGGAAACGACCGGTATCATCGGAGCGTTGGACGCGACCACTTGCGTGGATTGTATCCGTGATGCGTCGGATCGATTCAACGTCCTCGATCTGGTCCTATCGCGGGTTCCTCGGGGCGGCGGCAGAGATAGAGCGGTTCATTCCAGAGACCGTATTTCTGGCGGAACGATCCGTCCATGCTTTCAACGGGACGGACCACCTCGACGGCGAAGCCCTGTCGCTCCAGGCGTTCCACGAAGTCGCGTCCGTACATGCGTACGAAATCCCACTCTCCGTAGACGCGGTCGCGTTCGCCCGGATCAATAATACAAGGGTCCTCATGGGTCTTTTCGAGGTTTGAGTCGAGCGGCGTCATGATCAGCGTCAGGCCGCCGGGGCGGAGGACCCTGAGGATTTCGCGCATCGCCTTCTTGTCGTTGGAGATGTGCGCCAGGACGTGGATGCAGATGACGACATCGAAGCACTCATCCGGCAAGTCGAGGTGGGTCAGATCGAGACGGACCATGACCCCCGGCTCGTAGAGATCTCCCGAGAGATAGCGGATGCCGGGATGCTTTCGCAGCAACCGCTCCATTCCGGGATCGGGGGCGAATTGGAGGATCGCCTTCGATCCGGTCAGAAGGTCCGGCCTCTGCTCGCGGAGGTAGGTCCACAGGAGTCGGGATCGGTTGTTGCAGCGGCATCCCGGGCAGAGCCCCGTGTCACCCGCCACATATCGGCTGAATTGCCGGTCGCAAATCGGACAGGCGACGCCCTTCCCCCGGTATGCAATCGATTGCCACACGCGACGCGCGGCGCGTACGGGCGGACTCAACAGCGGCTTGTAGTATGGCAAGGGAATTCTATGGGTTTGAAGGCATAACTGCACGCCCGGCCTGACGTCGGCCGAATGGCCAATGGCGACAATCCCGCTGTGAAATCGACATCGATTCGATGCGGGGCGGGTTCATGAACCCGAATCGACTCTCAACTTACAATAGGTCCGATAGCGGACGTTGCAAGTTGATCCACCAGATACGATCCTAATCGAAATATGGTTAAACAACTCAACAGGGGAGAAAAATCAACGCCTCGAATCCCCGGGGCGCCGGACGGAGGAGGGATTCGGGGCGCGATGAGAATCATCCGGGATCACGGATCGTGCCGCGACTCCGCGGGTTGAGGATTTGCTTCGGTCGTCGCATCTTCAGTTTCGATTCTTGGGCGGCTCCTCGGCCAACGCTGGCCGGTAGGCGATCGCCCGCCGAACCGCGGGGGGAAGAGGCGCGTCCTTCCCTTTGATCGATCGCCAGAGGATTTCGTTGAGCTCGAAGTCGTCGATCTTGTCGTACTCGTCGAAATCCATCTTCATCGATCGATCGGCGCCGTAGGCGGTTTGGGCATTCACCGCGTTCAGATCGATCCGGGCGGGCTCGTGATCGTAGGGGGTGAGATCCGCCTTGTCGGTGAAGGAGGCGAACATGGGACGGGCGGCCGCGTCGAACTGAGAAAGGGGAGGCAGCCCGAGGATCAATTCCATCGTCCGGATCATGCTCACGGTGCTGTACTGGTTGCTATCCACCACCTTCCGCTTGGTGTATGGACTGATCACCAGGCCGGCGGTCCGGTGGGCATCGACATGGTCGGGGCCGTTCTGGGCGTCATCCTCGATGACGAAGATGGCAGTCTCCTTCCAGTATTTGCCGTGGCTGAGCGCGTCGACGATCCGGCCGAGAGCCAGGTCGTTGCTGGCGACGCAAGCCTGGGGCGTGAAGGTGCCCGGGCGGGTGCCGGTGGTGTGGTCTTCTCCCAGGCTCATGACCATGAAACGCGGGATCGTGCCGTTCTTTTCATACTCGCGATACTCGCTCAGGAAGATATCCGCATTGTCGGTATCGCGGTTCTTCTTGCCGGGGGCCGTGGGGAGCCCGTAGTTGGGGGAGAAATGCCCGAGGAGTCCGGGCACGCGCCCTTCCATTTTGAAGGTGCCATCTGGCTGGCTCACGCGCCTCCCGTACTCGCCGTAGCTCCGGTAGCTCAGGCCCGCCCGGGCGCAAGAATCCCAGAGGTAGCCCGCGGGGGCGTTCGCGAGATCGCCGTCATCGTCGTCATCGACCCCAACCCGGCTCGAATAGGTGAGCGCCCAGTTGCGAGCGATGTAGTCGGTATTGTACGCCATGGTCGACCAGGGATGGCCGTCGGCCGAGACATGGCCATTGCAATAGAGATTATCCAGGAGGACGAATTCCTCGGCCAGCTTGTGATGATTGGGGGTGACCTCGCGGCCGAACATCACGAGGGAGGGATCGCCATTCCCCTTCGGGATGTCCCCAAACACCTGGTCATACGTCCGATTCTCCTTGATGATGTAGAGGACGTACTTGATGGGGGAGGGATCGCCGACCTTGGTGGGGATGGCGGTTTTTTCCGGATAGGGGGCATCCGTGAGGAGCTTGTCGGAGTAGGGGCAATTCTTGTAGACGGACTCCGTGTAGGCCGCCAGCTTGGCCTCGTCGGGGATGGGGACGACCGCCAGCGAGCCCGAGAGGGTGGTGCCGATATAGGGATAATTCCGGCCGCGATAGGTGCCCCCCTTCGGCTCGCCGAGTTTGGCCCGGTCGTCTTCATTCTTGAAGATCGGATTCGGCCTGGTTTGATCCCCCTTGCCCACCCCGATCAGGAGCCGCTTGCCGTCGGGCGTCACGGCCACGGCGGTCGGATACCAGCCCGTCGGGATGAATCCCTTGACCTGGCTCCGACTGGGTGCCGCGATGTCGATCACGGCGATGCAATTGTTGTCGGCGTTGGCCACATAGAGGGTCTTGCCGTCGGGGGCGATGGCCAACGCATCGGGGGTACTCCCTTCCGGGGAATTCGGGAAGAGGGGGGTGTGGATCGTCTCGGTGACAACCCCACGCCTGGTGTCGATGACGGACACCGAATTGCTGGACGCGCACGCTACGAAGATTCGATCGTCGATCGGATGCACAGCGATCTGGTTGGGATGTTCTCCGACGGGAATTTTGGCCACGCTCCGCAGGTCCGAGGGATCCAGCACCCGGACCATGCGCCCCGCCCAATCGGAGACATAGAGCTGGGTGCCGGCCCGGCCGATCGCCACATCATAGGGGCGAGTCCCGACGCTCGCGGTCATCTTTCGCGCGCCGGTTGCCGCGTCGATCGCGATGATGGCCCCGGCGTTGATATCGAGGCTGTAGAGGACCGAGCGTGCCGAGTCCAGGGCCATCCCGCTGCGGAAGTGTCCCCTGGCCGCGAGCTTGGCCTTGGCGTCGGGGGCGGGCGGCGGCTCGGCGTCGGGGGTCAGTTGGTTCCCCTCCAGCCCGAATTCGTGGATCATGTCGGCGCCGCCCCCCGACCACCAGACGCGATCCCCCTTCGGTGCGAGCGCGAGGCCGAACCAACTCTGCTTCACGGTTTGGCTGCTCACGATTTTTTTGCCGTCGAGGTCGATCAGGGCGATCGTATGCGCGTTGTAGCCGCTCGAAGCCGCGAGGGCGTGACGGTTGTCCGCGAGCGGGATGATATTCAGCGGCAGGTCCGTCAGGGTGACGGCCTCGCCGGCCGGCGTGAGGGTCCAGCCGTTCGGCAACAAGTAGCCCGTTTTGGTCTGCCCGGCTGTCGCCGGCTTCGGCGCCTCCTGGCTCCGGACCGTCGGCATCGCGCCGATTCCCAGCAAGCTCCCCGCGATCACGGCAGGCCAGGTCCGAGATTTTCTGCTGAGCATTGAACAAGCTCCACCCCGAGAATTGGTCAGATCGCTCGATCCGTTATCCTCCCCGAGAATCCTGCCGGAGTCCAAGGAGATTTTCGGATCTTCACGAATTGATCATCCCGCCCCAGAAGCTTGGTGAAAGTCGCTGCCAATCCAAGGCTTGGCGGCGCGTGAGATGTCGAAATTCGGTATGGTCTCCGGAGTTGGCGATGACCGAAATGTCGCCCACCGGCCGTGAATTGGAGGTGTTGAAGGTCCGGTGGGATGCGCGTTCAAAATTTCCGGGCGGCCTCGGCGCACGCGCGGATCTGGTCGGTCGTCCGCATCGAGAGGGAGCAGCAGGAGATCCGCTCGTCCGACCAGATCGAGTGGAGTAATCCCTGGAACGGCGAGAGCCCCCTCACCTTGAATCCGGGCATCCTCCGGGATGCTTCGGCCTGGAATGTAGCCGAGTCGATCCCCGCACTCGGCTTCATCGCGATCAGGCCGATCCCGCGCCGGCTGGCGAGATCGAGCGCCCTGTTCAGGGAATCGTCCAACCTGGGCCACGCGGTGTACTGAAGCATCATCACATCAACGAACCCCTCCCTGGCGGCGGCTTCGATGATCCGGGCACGCTCCTGGTGTTGGGTCGAGAAGCCTACAAGCCTGGCCTTGCCGGACTTCTTGATCGCCTCGACGGCCTCCTTGAGTTCTCGGCCGGTTACAAACGCGATGGCTTCGGCGACCGAGTGGCGATTCCCCAGGCTGTGGATGAAGAAAAGGTCGACGGAATCAACTTCGAACGCGGCCAACCGGCGGTGAAACATCGTTCCGAGTTGAGAGGGACCCGCGGGGTGGTCCTTGGTGCTCAGCACGATCGTCTTGCGTAGCTCGGGATGGATTCTCAGCCAATCGGCGATCTTGCGCTCGGACGAGGCATAGCAATCCGCCGAGTCGATGAAACGGACGCCGTTCACATAACCTACGCGCAGGAGTCGATCCAGCGACTCGGTCGTTTGCGAGGCTTCCAGGCCGAGGATCGTGATGTCCATGCCGCTCCTACCCAACTTGCGAGTTGGGAGCCGATTCCCCACATCACCCGGTTCGCCACCCAACCCCGGCATGCCGATCGAGAGAACCGAGGCGGAAGCCAACGCACCGACTCGGAACAACTCGCGGCGATGGATATCAGGGATCTGGTGATTCATCAGCACAGACTTCGAACGGTTTCAATCGAGAGAATCAGAGAAAATGGAGGCAGACGGCCGGTCTTTCGGCCAGCTACGATTTCCCTCACCCTTGAATGAGGGACACAAGCACGCCTTGCCCGGCCGATCACGACCGGGGGATTGCCATGCCCATGATCAAATCATGGTGAAACAGGTTCGAGGACGGAAGATGCGGATCGAAATTCTTGTGCGAATGGTTTTGGTCGTGTGCGTGCTTGGGCATCTCGTGGAATTTCGAGGATTCGCGGCACCCCCTCCCC
>CALKTZ010000619.1 GCA_937997355.1 uncultured Planctomycetales bacterium
CGAGGCTCTGGCCGCGACGGTCCAGCTCTTCTTCCATCCTCAGCATGGTCTCACGAATCTCGGCGTGAGTCTCGGCGGATCCTCCGACGATCATTCCCTGGCTGCTCCGCGTCACATAATGATCGTCGTCCCGGCCGTCGAGGCCGAACGCGATGAAGGCGGCTCGGATGCGACGCGGTTCGGTGTGGCTCTCGATGTGCTGCGAAATCATCATCACGGAGGGGCCTTTCGCATGGGGGGAAGCCGAAAAAATCAGGCGATGGGTTGCGAACGGGGCGAGCCCGGCCGTCTCGGCCGAACGACCTGCCGATCTCGGTGCGACACGCGTTCGTCCGGGCTGCGGCCGGGGGCGACGTTCAACCCGGCGGACTCGCCACGCGTTTTGTTATCGGCTTCCGGATCGCGATCGAATAGCGGAGTCGAGGGAGAATCGCCCCGCGGAACCGGCCCCGCTCGGCAACGGTCTTACGACCCGCCCAGGCAATCTTTCGCGACATTGCGCGCGACCCGAAAAGCGGCCTTGACCGTAATCCCTCGGGCTTCGATCTGCTCCTCGCTGAAGAGTCGGTGCTCGCTCGGCGGGAGCCCCGCGAGGGCAACGGTCAGGGGCAGCAAGTCGAGAAATTGCCGGTACTTCTGTTGCAGGGCGTTGGCGTTCGCGGCGTTAGCTTGGTCGGACACGACGTCGGCTCCTTGATGGTTTCGACTGGACTCGAAAATCATCCCCGGGATCGCGATCGAGGGCTCGGCGCATTCGAAGTTGGAACGACCCGTCCGATCCGCGCCGCCCGGCGATCCGCAACCACCGACACTAGCGCGAAACCCCCTCCGATCGCAAGCGGTTCCTTCCTATTTTGCGTGAGGTTTTCGGGTTGGACCGAGGTGCCGCGAGATTCGAGGGGACGAGGCTCTTGGCCATTCCCGGGCTTTCCTCTCCTTCCCCGGACGGCGGGCTCCAAGACGTATCATATTGCCTTTGACCGGGGCGGGCGGAATCGCTATGATCGTCGAAAGTGAGATAGCGGAGTTTTCCTCAACCGTGGGCGAAAACCCGATCCGGGTCCGGATGATCCGTGAGCGCTCGAACTAGCACTGTCCCTGAATCGACCTCCAAATACGATCTCGATTCGACTCGATGGATCGAGCAAGTTTCGTCCCTCCGCAAGAAACTCACCCCATAATCAGACTTACGTCGCGGAAAAGCATTTCCGGAGGATTTTTTGATTCGAAGTCTTGAGGAACCCGCAGTCGGGTTCCCATCGTTGGGCCTGAGCAAGACCATGCTCCGGGCCCTCAAGCACGCCCGATATGCGACCCCCAGCCCGATCCAGGCGGCTTTCATCCCGGAAGCCCTGGAGGGACGAGACGTCCTTGGCCAGGCCAAGACGGGGACCGGCAAGACCGCCGCGTTCGGCATCCCCCTGCTCGAGATGCTGGAGGGACGCGGGCAAGGGCCCCAGGCCATCATCCTCGCCCCCACACGCGAACTGGCCCAGCAGATCGTCGGCGAGCTCCAGAAACTTTCGCTCGGCACCGATGCCGCCATCCTCGGCGTCTTCGGCGGCGAGCCGATCGAACGTCAATTGCGCGCCCTGAGTCGGGGGGTCGACCTGATCGTCGGCACGCCGGGGCGCATCCTCGACCACATCGAACGGCGGACCCTCAACCTGGGGGATATCTTCCACGTCGTCCTCGATGAGGCCGACCGGATGCTCGACATCGGCTTCCGGCCCGACATCGAGCGGATCCTTCGCAAGGTCCCCGATCCGCACCAGACCCTGCTCCTCTCGGCGACCATCAGCCCCGAGGTGCGCACCCTGGCGCGTAAATACATGTTCGATCCGGTCGAGGTCAACCTCTCGCAGGATGAGCCCTCGGTTGACACGATCAAGCAGTATTATGTCACGATCAATCAGGATCAGAAGTTCGAGCTTCTGGTCAAGCTGCTCAAGCGGGACGTCCCCCGTCAGTGCATCGTGTTCACCCGGACCAAGCGCGGGGCCGATCGGCTCGCCGATCGATTGCGCCATGTAATCCGGGGGGTGGCCGCCATCCACGGCGACCTCGCCCAGTCGGCCCGAGACCGCGTGATGCGCGGGTTCCGCGATCGTTCGATCTCGGTCCTCGTCGCCACCGACGTCGTCGGTCGCGGGATCGACGTCGAGGGGATCAGCCACGTCGTCAACTACGACATCCCCGACGATCCCGAGAACTACGTCCACCGGATCGGTCGGACCGGCCGGATGGGCAAGGACGGCGTCGCCTACCTGTTCGTCTGCCCCGATCAGGGGGAGCCGCTGACCACCATCGAGAACCTCATCAACAAGGTGATCCCTCCTCTGAAGGTGGAAGGGTTCGAGATCCGTAGGCAGAAGGCCGAATCCAAGGTCCGCGAGATCTTCAATACCACCGGTTGGACTTCCTGAACCGTGACGGATCGGTTCGGCCGCGAGGCTTCAAAACCTGTTCGGCGGCGGTCTCCCGACCCCGCCGAATCCCACGACCGAAGCTCTCCGGAATTTTTGCTCTCGGCCTTGTCCCGCGAAAAGCGGACTGGCTCGACGGTACTCCGCGTGCCAGTCCCCTTTTCGCTTTGACGTTTCGTCGAAGCCAAGCCATTAAGGTGACTTCTTCGCGGTCGCGTCGAGCAAATATTCGCGACGCTGCTGGGCGAAGGCCCGGATGCTCATCGGTGACCGCCCGCGCGGGCCGGCTTCACCCTTGGTCTCGGCGCTCGCCGGAAGTTCGTCGGCCGTCACCTTCCGGAACGCCTCGGTCGAGGTGAGCTTGCGGGTATCGGCCTCGATTTCCTCCTCGATCAACTTGCGATAACGCGCGACGATCGGCCCCAGGTTCTTCCAGTCGAGCCATTTGTCGGCGATCGTCCGCACGTGGTCGAGATAGCGGGCCCGGAGGCTGGGCACGGCGAGCAGTCGACTGCGGAGCGGCTTGCGTTCGTCGTCGAGGCCGACGAGCGGGTCGAGCTTGATCCCCATGCCGCCGCCTCCGCCCCCCGGAGGTCCGCCGAAGCCCCCCGGGCCTCGGCCCGGCCCGCCACCGAATCCGCCACCCGGCCCGCCGCCGGGTCCGCCGAATCCGCCGCCCCCTCCCCCTCGGCGGCCGCCACGGCCGCCGGGTCCGCCCCCCATGCCGGGACCCATCGGGGCCTGCAACGTCTCGTTGGCGTCGTGGGGGATGACGTGGAACCTGCCCGACTTGTCGCGGAAGATGCTGTAGTCGCTGGCGCGAATCCAGTAGCCGTCGCTGTTGATCAGGGCATTGTCGAGCGCCAGGAACCAGAGGGCGCCGTCGATGTCGAGCAATGGCTCCAGGGCTGCTTCGAGCTTATCGACGGGGGTTTCGCCGAGCGTCTTGCAGAGGGCAATCAGGGCCTTCCAGTCCTTGTCGTTCCCCGCCTTCATCTCGTAGCGGGCCTTGTAATCGTCGACCTTGTCGCCGATGTAGTCGAGGCCCCCCGCGCCGCCGGGGCTCCCCCGCACCTTCCAGCGTGCCCCGGCCCCATTGTCGCTCGGCTTGTTCTCGGCCAGGAAGATCTTATCGAACTGCTGGGCGTTCACATACAGGCCCCAACTCTCGCCGTTGATCACGACCCGGACATAGTTGGCCTTCGGCGCCGGGATGTAGTTCCGGGCGATGTCGAAGTAGAGGACCGTGTGCATGAAGCTCGGGTCCTCGTGCGAGTTCAGGAGGTTCAGGGTCTTGTAACCGAGGAGCCTGGCCTTGGGATCGGTGTGGTCGATCGAGATGTTCAGGGATCGCTTGTGGCCATCGCGGACGGCGAAGAACGACGACATGCCGCGGAAGTGGACGCCGACCCCCGGATACTTCTTGCCGTCGACCGTCAGGGTGGCGGGAACCTCCACGTCCGACTTGTAGAACTCGACCATCTCGGCTTCCCAATCCTTGTCCTCGAAGTCGAGGAACAGGGTCCGGATGACGGTCGGGTCGTAGAGGGGCTTATCGCCGTAGGAAGCGACATCGGCCGGGGCGACCTTCGGCCCGGGCTTCACCGCGGGCTCGGCCATGCCGCAGATGCCTCCCGG
>CALKTZ010000620.1 GCA_937997355.1 uncultured Planctomycetales bacterium
CGAACCCCTCGCGCAGCTTGATCCCGCCGTTCAGGCAGAGATTTCCCATGATCAGGTAATTGCTCGATCCGTCGTCGAGGTCGATGTCCCAGCCGTGATCGCATCGCCATCGGTTGTTAATCAACCGGACAGGTCCGTGCGCATCGAAGCGGGTTAACTCTCGTTTCCTGGCGACCAACGCGTTCATGGTTTCGCGGTTGGGATGCCAGTAGCGGTCGCGGCCCCAGGAATTGAATGCGCCGTGGTCGCCGGTCTCCTTGACGGTGTCGAAGACGTCGTTGTTCTTGATTTCATGCCCGCCCCAGCAGCCGTCGCCGATGTTGATCCCCGCGCGGGGCGTATCGTTGATCGTGTTGTGCTCGACGAGGATTTCCTCGGACATCGCGATCTCAATTCCCGCCACTTGCTTCTCGACCCGGCCGATCCCCTGGATCAGGTTGTCGTAAATCCGGCACATCTTCGGGTAGTCGCGTGATTTGGGGCCGGGCATCGGGTCCAGCTCGTCGACCGGGACGAACTCATTGTATTCGAATCTCGACGAGCGGACGGCCGAAGGATCGCCGACCAGGCAAATGCCGTTGCCCCCCGCCCCGGTAATCTTGCAGCCGGTCACTTCGCCGATGATGTTGTAGCCGCTGAAGAAGATCGCATTCCCCCCCACGTCGCGGAACCAGCAATCGGTGATCCCGCAAAGCTCGGTGCGTTCCAGGGTGGCCGCGCCCCCTCGATAGATGCACCAATCGCTCCGGAGCAGCGGTTCCTTCGTGAGCATGAAAGTGCGGGCCGTATGCGTGAGGGTCATCCCTTTGATCCAGAGATGCCGGACCGGATTCTCGCGGGTGCCGATCCACTTGATGAGTTGCCGAATCCCCGCGACTTCCACCGTGGCCGTCTTCAGGTCGACCCCCTCGGGGGGGATCAATTCGAGCGCGTTCTTCGCCTTGTCGAAGAACCATTCGCCGGGGGCGTCAAGCTCCTCGCGGATGTTCTCGACGAACCGATGGACCGGGTGCATGCCCATGCGGCGGTTGTTCTGGAAGCCCCCGTCGAGGATCAGTTCCCCATTCGGCTTGACCCCCTCGATCCGGTAGTGGAAGCCCCCCCACTCGTGGCGGTGCAGGGCGTGGACGAAGCCGCCCACGGGATTCGACCAGCGCGCGACCCGTTCGGGGGCGATGGCGTCGGCCGCCGTGCCGCCGTAGTTGCGGGCCTTGGGGTCGTAGTTAGGATAGCGGGCCATCCGGAGGGGCTGGCCGTTGAGGAACAGTTGATCGATCTCGAAGGGGAGCTTGCTCGCGAGATCGGCCGGCAGCGTGGCCCGGTAGATTCCGTTCGCCTGGGGTATCCAGGCGAGGTCGAGCTTCCTGCCGCCGCTCAGCACGACGTTCTCTCCGGGTGCGGCCATGTAGGAGATCGGGGCGCCCTGATCGCCCGAATCGGCCGGGGTGAAGACGAGCGGTCTGTCGAGGTAGTAGGTCCCTCCGGCGAATTGCACGGTGTTCGCAACCTCGGATTTGGCCCGGATCGCGCGGACGAGGTCGCGAGCCCGGTGCGGCGTTTTAAGCGGATGCTCGCGGCTGCCGTCGGCCGAGTCGTCGCCGGTCGGCGAAACATAAATGATCGTATCGGCGGTTGCGACGGCCGGCCGCGCGGGCGCGATGCCCGACGCGGCAAGCAGCATCAAAAGCGGGCCGAACCTGGACATCGCGCATTGCTCCGGAGGGGATCTGGAACTCACTCAGAGTCGTCGGGCCGAAGTCATTTGGCGTGGGCGTTGGGGACCCCGTCGGCCTCGTAGAGCGCCTTGATCTCGGCGTCGGTCAGGGGCCGGTCGAAGGCGGCGATCTCGTCGAGCAGGCCGGTGTAGCTGAGGCCGAGCATGATCGCGGCCTTGTCCGGGTCCCACGTATAGGTCAACTCGCGGCCGGCGACGGAGCCCTGCTTCTTGCCGTCGATATAGAGGGTGGCGCTGCCGTCCTTCTTGCCGGTGTTGAAGTGGTCGAAGACGATGGCGACGTGCGACCACTTGCCGGTGGCGAACGGGGGCTTGCCGGCGTCGAACATCGGCTGCTCGGCGGGGGGCATCTTTTCGAGAACCTTGGTGCCGTCGGGATTCCAGACTTTCTTGTCGGCGAAGACGCCGAGGCGGATATGACGGGGCTTGTGCTCCTTGGGGAAGTCGACCCAGAGGCCGGCGTCGTCCCAGCTCTTCTCGGTGATGTGGAACGGGTCGACGTAGTCGGGGTCGAGCTCCTTGTCGGGATCGACGCTGATCCAGAATGAGACGGTCCCCCCCCAGTCCTTCTTCTTGTAATCGAGATTCTTGTCGACCTTGAAGAAGACGACTTCCTTGGACTTCTTGGTGAAGCGGAGGGCATCGCCGCGCTTCCCCTTGTTCGGGGCGATCACGGCATCCACGGCGAGCCCGGGCTTCGCCTCCTCGCGCTTGCCCGAGAGGGTGGTGTAGATCTTCCGGTCCCCCCTGGCGAAGTCGGCGTCCGGGCCGTGGTCGAACGTGGCGAGCAAGGTGAGCGACTCGCCGACCGATTTCGCCGGGACGGGGGGGGCGGCCTGCGCCGGCGAAATCGTCGGGAATAAGAAGCCGAGGGCCAGCGGGAAAGCAGGCGAAACGATGCGTCTCATCGGAAGCACTCCGGTCTCGGAAACGGGAAGACACCCGGCCCGGCGTGGGCGGGTGTCGCGAGACCGACGATCATCGCCCCGATTCGAGGCCGAGGCAAGCGGCTGGTTCAGGGTTCGGGTTTCGGCGCCGGCACTGGCGCCAGCTCGTGCTCCCGTTTCCAGGCTTCGAAATCGACCTCGACGCCGACGTGGGTGATCTGCTTGCCCTGGAGATCACCCTTGTTCAGGCCATATCGCGTGAGCGTGCCGTTCGGCCCGACGCCTCCCGCGACCGATCGCTTCGGGAAGTATCGGGTTCGATCGGTGTCGTAGACGACCGGGCGGTACAGCTTATCGCCGAGCTTGGCATTCGGGCAGGCGATGTGGACCGTTAGGTGATCCATCTCGAACTCCGACATCATCGTGAGCGATGCGGTTGTGGTCACGCCGCCCGGCTGCGAAGGATAGATCGTCCAGTAGCGGCCGGCATCGATGGCGAATCGCGGGGCGATCTTCTCGGGCTCGCGCCGGAGGCGTTTGCAGACATAGAGCGTGGAATCGTTCTTCGGATCGTTGACGAACGCCTTGGGTCGGTTCCGGAATCCGCAACAAATCCTGAGCGTGTCGCCGTCGAACTCATAAATCCCCATGAGGGTGCCGAGCGTCGGTAGAGTCAGGTTGATCGTCTTCGGCGTCTCGCCTGGATCCAGATAGATGAGATAGGTGCGCTCGTTCAGGGATTGTGGCTGTTGCTCGGTCGGCCGTGGGAAGGTGCGGAGGGTCTTGCCATCGATGACCCACTTCTCAAGGAGACGCTCGACGTCCTGCGATGTTCGATCGATGAAATCGCCCAGCTCGGCTCGGGTGATCCACGTCCCCTGGAATTTCTCCAGGTCGCTTCGCCGGGCGGCATCGGGTGCGGGAGGGGGAATGCGCTTGAGGTGGACGACCGTTTGGAACTTGCGGGGATCGTCGGTGTATTGGTCCGGACGCGCCTTCGGAGCATAGCAGATTGTGAGCGAGTCTCCGTCGAGCCGATAGATGCCCAGCATCGCGTTCGTGATGTTGGACATCTTGAGATCGATCCGGCCTGGTTCCGGCGAGAGCGTGA
>CALKTZ010000621.1 GCA_937997355.1 uncultured Planctomycetales bacterium
GATATTTCTTCATCCAGCCACTCGGCAGGATATGCGTCCGCTCCCAGACCCGTTCGTCTTTCTTACGGAGCGTGCAGTCACGCGACCAGGGGCGCAGCCCCTTGCGCCAACCGACGCGAACATCCATGCAAGAAAGAAGCAGGACCGCCGTGGTATCGGATTTGGCCTCCCGGAAGAGGTTATCGGTGTTGAACCAGCCGACATCGGCCACTGCGAGGCCCAACTCCAGCGGAGGCAGGCCGGGTTGTCGATCGCCCATATTAAGGAACAACGGTGGCAAAGGTTTTCAGTTGGGCAGGGGGTTCATTGTCCAGGTTGGTGACAACGTCCATCGTCGCATGATAGGGGCCTGCCTGGGTAGGTGCCGTGAATTTGAGTGTCAGGTTATGGATGGGCTTGGTCTGATCCCCGGGCGACGCAACCTCCAGTTCGGGTTTGCTGGGCGATACCTTCTTGATCGAAAACGGCTCCGATCCGCGTACCATCACGATTTTGGTGACGGATTTTCCGGGTTTCACCGGTCCGAAATTAATGATCGATGGTGCCATCGAGACGGCGCTTTGAATGTTCGCCACGACCGAGATCGGCAACGGGGCTTCCTTCTGTTCGTTGTTGAACAGTTTCACTTCATCCTTGAATGAACCGTTGGGGATGTCAGGCTGAAGTTCAGCCGTGAGGAGGAAGTTGATCTGGCCATCCGGAGTCCGGCTCTGCTCGGTACTGGTGACTTTCACCTGCGCGGTCCGGGTCTTCATCTGGGTAATTTCCCAGTCGGGCCGTCCTCCCGCGTAGGTCAAGACGAGCTTGGCGGTCGGGGTTTCCTTCCCTCTGCGGACGACCCCGAAGTCGAACAGGCCAGGATTCATGGTGATGTCGCCGCGGATGAAGCAGTCCAGATTCAGGTCGATTTGGACAAAGCTCGGCTCCGAGAAGACCAGGGTGAGCCCCGATTTCTTGGGGCCGGTGAATCTTGTGGTGTCGATTGTGGCTTCAAGCGTGGTTTGGGTGCCTGGGGGGATCACCTTCGCCCCGGCCTTAACGTCCGTGCAGCCGCATTTCGTCCGCCATTCGAGGATTCGCACCTGACTGCTCGTGGTATTCGCCAGGACGAAGACATGGCGAATCTTCGAGCCGCGGACAACCGTGCCGAAGTCGTGACTTCGGGAAGCCGGAGGCAAAATCGTATCAACCCAGCCGACCTCGGCGGCGTTCGCGCTCGGCGATGAGATTGTGCCGAGCCAAAGGATGCCGACCACCATCAAGCGACTCATCACGGTGCCTCCTTACATTTCCCCGCAACGGGGCGAGAGGGAAGCCGACGTCTGCTAACGGGGCGCCCAACTCGCACCGTCCCTTGATGACCGATTCTCAATCCACCAACCTGTACGCCGATTTTCATCGGAAGGACGGGCGGATTCAGAATCGTCAGGCAAGCATCAAGATAGCAAATCCGTCAACGGCCGCCTTGACCAATCCACGAGAAGGGTAATGGCGGCAAAGATTGCGATCTCTTTACAAGACGTCGTCTCTTTCTGAAGATCGACGAAAAACCTCCTCGGGTCGATCAAAGTCGCACGGATCCTTCTTCGGCCGAACGTCTGATCGACAAAGATGTTGCATCCGGCAGTGAGTGTACGCACGGGAACTCCGAAATCCGTCGGCTCCTTCGCGTCGGCGCGTCTGGTTCTCCCGAATAATAGTCCAATCTTAGAAAAAATTCTTGAAGCGGTCTCGGGGGAGGCTGTGAAGTTGAGACCGGCTGTCGCCGATTGGCCGATCGGAGCCATTTCGGAAAAGAAGAACTTCCATCGTCGCGCGGAGAATCGAGGCGACGAGACGAAAGGAGCATAAGAAGCACTCCGGGCGGGCTTGTAACTGGCGAGACGCTCCGGATCGTGGTAGATTGTCCTATATCGTAGGATATTGAAACGGTTATTCTGTAGTTCCGCCCTTTTCCGACATCCGGCGCCTGTGCGGACGTGTTCCCGCAAGCTCGAATGTTCCTATCATTCATTCATGCGTTTCGTGGTTCGTGCGGATGAGTTCAAGTGGAATGGGCTCCAGGGCCGCGTCGAGATTCTATCCCAACACGAAGCCACATTCTCTCCGTATGATGCAATATCGGCCGCCCACCCGTCGGGGCGGGCGACCAAGAATTGAGACGATCCCGCTCCGTTACGCTCTTGCAGAATGGGTCCTCGATGCTCAAGCCCTCGGTACAAGTCCAAGCCCAGGACAACGTTCTCTTTGCGGAGTTCTGGGATTGCGTGCGTCTCGACCCGCTCCCCGTGCAGGATCTTCGGAAACATTATGAGACGCATCTTCGGAATGGCGGTCGCCCCGAATTGGTCGTGGATATGTGTGGCGTCGGCTTTGCGGGTTCGTCGGCCCTCGGGATCTTCGTCGGTCTCCATCGATTTGCGCGACAGAATGGAGGCCGGCTGATCTTCTGCCAGGTTGAGCCGACCGTTCGAGATGTGTTTCGGGCCAGTCAGTTGGAATCTCTCTTCGAATTTGTCGAGGATCGAGCCGCCGCGCTCCGGTCGATCGCTCGTGGCGAGCGCATGGAAGAGGCGGACCGCAGGAAGCGGGGCATCCCCCTCTCGAACGATGTCGCGGACGCTGACGGAGCGGTCCCTTCGAATGAACACACGGGAATTGGCAGATTTCGGAGACGACGTGAAAGTCCCGGTCCAAAAAGCTAGGAGAGAGGACAATCCCTCTCGGGCCGACATCGAACGCCCTGGCCGATCGGAATCGAGCGAACGAGGCTATCGCGGATTATCCGTCGCTCTCGACTGTTGACGATCTCCGAGACTCGCTTTTTAATTCTCTCCGGGAAATTCTTGAAAGATTCGCACGGGCTTTGCTCATCGTGGAAAACCTGGAACGTTCACGATCCAGCGTGTACGGTCCAAGGCATCACGCGACTGTTATGTTTGTAGGGACCCCTTAGATGACCGCACTCGCCCGAGTCAGCATCCAGGACGCCAATGACGTCAAGATCGTTCGATTTCGAGAGACGCAACTCTTCGACGAGCGGGCTGTTCGCGAGGCCATCGAACAGATCACGTCCGCACTCCCGGAGGACGGGAGCCCAATCCGCATGATCTTGGATTTCACCGACGTCAATTTGATTTCCAGCACGTTGCTGAGCAAGCTCATCCTGCTTCAGCGCCGCGTGGAAGGTGCCAAGGGTCAAATGAGACTCTGTGAACTTTCGCCAATCGTTCAGCAAGTTTTCCGTACGTCGAATCTGGATCGTCTCTTCAAAATAGACCGCGATCAACGGACGGCCCTTGATTCCTTGAATTGAGCCGATGTGCCCGGCTCGCGTTGATTCCGGTCAACGACCGTTCCGAAGTTGAAACATGTTCCTCAAGTCGTCCAACTCGGCCTAGGTTTCCCATATAGTGACGAACCCAAGCGATCGGCGAGTCATTTCCTGGACACGCCGATCGTTCGGCCGAAGATTGCCGGGCTGCTAGAGGAAACCCGATGAAGAATCGACGAAGAACCCCCAGGCTGCACGCGACCGAGTTCCGGGTCTGGTTGGGATTGTGGGTCTCCCCCGATCGTTTCGAGGCGCAGGCCGCGAGGATCGAGAATATCAGCTTGGGGGGAGCGAGGATCGTGTCGCTTTCTCCGCTGAACCGATCTCAGAGCGTTTGGCTACGGATGGGAACCCCAGCCTGCATGGAGTGTGTCGGGGCCACGGTTCTCGAAGTCGAAAAACTCCCGGAAGGGGATTATGCGGTTCGACTTGAGTTCGATGCCCCATGTCCGCGCCACCTCATCCTAACCGCAACGGAAGGGTGCATCCCTCATCCTCATTTTCGGCGTCAACCTGATCGAGCGTCGACGCGTGAAATCGTCGCATCCCACGAGTTGACCCACAGGTCCTAATCCCAGATAATTCCTCACCTGTTCTTCATGACTCTGACGACTGTCTGATTCGTTCGGATTTGGCACTGGAAATCCGAATTCGCGACCATTCCCTGGATCTCTAGAACGAGTCCGAGGGATGGCGCGGAGGCAGAGTGGTCGGGCCGATCGACAGGATTGGGGGAAATCCTTGAAATTCCTGGGTCGGGCAAAAAAGCTGCTGCGAGTCATCTCTGAGCCATCGAAGCCTCGGGTGCAGCGGTTCAGCGTGCGATGCCCGTCCGGGCATTGGATTCGCGGTGAACGGACGCTTGGCTATCAGGCCCTTCGGTGTCCGGGATGCGGGGAGGGGGTCTTCGTCCTACCGGTCAGTCCGCTGCCGGAACCCTCGGTGCCCGAGCGCCCTCGCATGGAACGACGGTCAGCTTCGGGGGCAACGTCAACCGACGAAGGCCCGGTTGACCTGGTCGATTTGCCCGGTGCCGTCGAGTTCTCCGAGGAACCGGCGGACCGAACCTCGGATGCTGAAATCATTTGGGATGATACCGTCGCCGAGGCTGTACAGGAAGTCAAAACCAGGGAACGAAAAGATCGTCCGAAGCCTGACGCGGTGATTGATCCTCGCTCAAAAGCAGGAAACTCGAGAGCCGAACCGAGGCCGCAAGAGCTTAATGCTTCCAAGGGACGCAGGGCGCAAGCGGCACGCCGGGAGGTTGGCGGACCTCCCGATTTCGGAGCATTCGATCAGAAGGAATCCCAGCGTCCGAGGCGGATTCCGCCACGGCCGGTGCTGGTCTTCCTCGGAGTTGCGTTCCTTGTTCTCGGTACTTTCGGGGTCCGTGTCTGGAGGAACCAGCGTAAGGAATTGCCGGGGATTTTCGATCTGGGGCGTACCGAGGGATTGGCCGCCTTGGAGGCGGGACAATTCGACAAGGCGCATCAACTCCTGTCGGCCGCGAAGCGGGCCGTCGACGCCTTGGGCGGAGGCCTCGAAGGAGCGGATGAAGTTCGCCATGGTGCCGACGAAGCCGCGATTTTTGTCGACCTCGTTTCGGAATCGTTGGAAGACCTTCTCAACGAAGCGGGTCCCATGGAACCCGAAGAATGGAAGAACCGATTCAAGGCGCTTTACGCCGGCCACTCGATCCTGATTGATGCCGCCATCATTAGAACTCCGACTCCCGATGAACCCACCGCTTATGAGTTGGACTACGTGATCCTGCCGCCGGGTGATCCGAGCCAATTCAATGGAACAACAGCTTCCAAACCCTCGCGACAAGGGATCATTTCCCTCTCCGATTTTGAACTCATCCAATTAGCCAAGCCAAAGGTCGGCGATCACGTCGTCTTCGGCGCGAAACTGGCTTCCTTCACGTTTGATCCCAACTTGAACTGCTGGTTCCTTCGGTTTGTACCTAAAAGCGGCGTCTTCATCACTCATTCCCGAGCTCTGGAAAGCCTGGGATGGCCCGCGGAATCGTTCCCCTCCGAAAAACCCGCCGAGGAGGGACCATGAGACAGTTGCTCCGGTTCGGATCCGTGTTCGTGGGACTCTTGATTTACTGGAACGTAATCGTCGTCGTCAGCGAGGCTCGATCGATCCAGGCTCAGGCAGAGTTGGTTGAACCCGCCGACCTGATGAAGCGAGAGGATCTGGTCGGCCGCGAGGTGATCGTCGATGACCGACTCCGCTATTTCCAATTCCATCCGGGTGAAGGTTACGACGAGATCCATCTCAAGCGGACGCCGATCATCTTTCGGCTATCTCGGCCGCTCCGTCCTCAAGCCGCGCCGACAAACCCCGCCGTCCAGGTTCGGGGGATTCTGAATCGCGACGGCGCGCAACTGGTCTGCGACGTTATTTCGTTCCAAATGTTTCCTACCGATGTCGAACGGCTCGATCAGGCCATGAAGGGGCTGGGCGCAGCCGATTTCCAGAATCGGAAGGCCTGGTCTGCCTGGGCCCTCAAGCGTGCCCGGGCGTTTGACGACAAACCACTTCAGCAGCGAGCGTTGCAGATCGAGGGGGAGGCGGTTCGGATTGAAGCCGACTCTCTCCAAAGGGAGGATCTTCCGACGGTCTGGCTCCGCATGGCCGAAGAAGCGCGGAGCCGAGGAATACCCGAGCCGGAGCCTGCTTCCCTTGCACACAAAGCCTTTCGTGCAAAATTGTTACAGGTTTCGGACGTCAAAGACCTTGATGGGATGCTCTCCTCCATCGAGCGGTTTTTCCCCAAGGCGAAAGTTCAGGAACCGAAGCCGATTGAAGTGCCGGGAAGCTGGAACGAAGCCTATGAGAAGGATCCCGGCACCGGTTACCGAAATGCGCCGGCCGAGATCCGTACCGCCCTGGACCGGCGGCTTTGGGCCGACACGTTTGAGAAGAAGGTTCGGGCTGCTGCCAGGAAAGAACCGAATCGGGCGATTGAACTGGCTCTCCTCGCCGAGTCGCAAGTTCCAAATCGATTGAATCTTGCGGCGGATTTGA